>NZ_KB911299.1:0-47151 GCF_000383455.1 Methylobacterium sp. 285MFTsu5.1
CGACGGCTCGGCCGGCCTCGCGCGGGCGGCGGTCGCGGAGGCCGACCGGACCGGCGCGCTGGTCCGGGACCTGAGCGAGGCCGTGGCGCGGATCGGCGACGTGGTCGGGCTGATCTCGACCATCGCGGGCCAGACCAACCTCCTGGCGCTCAACGCCACGATCGAGGCGGCGCGCGCGGGCGCGGCCGGCCGCGGCTTCGCGGTGGTGGCCACGGAGGTGAAGGCGCTGGCCGAGCAGACCGCCCGGGCCACGGAAGAGATCGCGGGCCAGATCGGGCGGGTGCAGGCCTCGACCGGGCAGGCCGTCGCGGCGATCGGGACGATCACGGCCCGGATCCGGGACATCGACGGCGTGGCGACGACGATCGCGGCGGCGGTGGAGCAGCAGGGCGCGGCGACCCGCGAGATCGTCCGCAACGTCGGCCAGGCGGCGCAGGGCGCGGCTGCGGTCACCGGCCACGTCGCCGGCGTCGCCGCGGCCTCCGGCGCGACCGAGGCGGCGGCGGGCGAGGTTCTGGGTGCCGCCGCCGCCCTGTCGGCCCAGGCCGCGCACCTGACCGAAGAGGTCGGCCGCTTCCTCGACGGCGTCCGGGCCGCCTGAGCGCGCCCCCAAGCGCGCCTCCAAACGCGCCGTGGGGCGCCCTTTGGGGGCGCCGCCGGCCGCCTCCCTGGCCTGGACGGGTCCGAGGCGATAGAAGGCCTCCCGACGGCCGGCGCGCACGGCGCCGGCTCCAGGGAGAAACCATGCCTCGCCTGTCCCCCCTTTTCGGAGCCGCGTTGATCGCCATGACCACAGCCGCCAATGCCGAGACCGTGACCACCCCGTCGGGCCTCAAGTATCAGGACGAGGTCGTCGGCACCGGGCCCGAGCCGAAGGCCGGCCAGACGGTCACCGTCCAGTACACCGGCTGGCTCGACGAGGGCGGCAAGAAGGGCAAGAAGTTCGACTCGTCCCGCGACCGCAACCAGCCCTTCAGCTTCCCCCTCGGCGCCGGCCAGGTGATCAAGGGCTGGGACGAGGGCGTCGCCACCATGAAGACCGGCGGCAAGCGCACCCTGATCATCCCGCCGCAGCTCGGCTACGGCGCCCGCGGCGCCGGCGGCGTGATCCCGCCGAACGCCACGCTGATCTTCGACGTCGAGCTCCTCGGCGCGAAGTAAGCGGCACGGCTGCGCGACGGCAGGAATTTCGACACGATGCTGTTCGCGCAGCTGTCCGACGAGCTGTTCAAGCCGCTGGCCTCGCCGAGCCGCGGCTTCAACGCGGCCCTGCTCCTGCACCTGCACCGGCGCGTCCTCGGGGCCGAGCCGGTGCGCAAGGCCGAGCTCCTGGCCGAGATCGGCGACTTCGCCGCCGGCTGGAGCGACCCCGAGGTCAGCGGCGACGAGCCGATCTCGGCCGACCCGGCCGAGCGCCGCACGGCGCTCTACCGGCGCCTCCTCGACACCGGCTGGCTGATCGAGCGCCGCGAGCGCTACGTCCCGGTCGCGGAGTTCGACCCCGAGGCCCGCCTCCTCCTGGAGGAGCTGTCGCGGCTGGAACGGGGCGAGACCCGCTCCTACGGGGGCGCCGTCCTGGAGGTGCTGGGCGGGCTCGAGAGCGCCCTGTCGGACCCGGCGAACCGATCCGAGGCGCTGTCCAACGCCGCGCGGGGCGCGGCCGCCTTCCTGTCCCACGTGCGCGGCCTCGCGGCCGGCATGCGCAAGGTCGAGGAGCGCATCCTGCGCGAGCCCGACCGCGCCAAGACCTTCCGGCTGTTCTTCGAGGATTTCGTCGAGCGCCACCTGATCAGCGACTACCGGACGCTGCACACCCGCTTCAACCCGTTCCGCTTCCGCGCCAGCGTGGTGCGCGAGGCCGGCCGGGCGCTGCGCGACGCCCTCACGGTCCGGGCCCTGGCCGAGGGCCTGATCCGCGAGGGGCGGAGCGCCGATCTCGACACGGCGCAGCGGGCCGTCCGGGCGGATCTCGCCCAGATCCTCGCGGTCTTCGAGGGCCTCGACAACCACCTCGACGCCGTCGACGCCGTGGTGGCGCGCCTGGAGCGCCGGATCGCCTCCGCGCTGCACGTGATGGACCGCCCGGACCCGAGCGGCGTCGAGCGCGTCGCCGCGATGCTGCGCGCCGTCGGCGGGTCGGAGATCGCCCCCGAGGTGCCGGGCGACGTCTCGCTGCTGCGGCCGCCGATCGGGCACGCGCATCTCCAGGCGCCGCGCGCCCGCAAGTCGGCCATCGACATGGAGCCGCTGCCCGACATCGAGGACGACCCCGTGGTCGACGCCTTCGCGGCCGCCAAGGCGGAGTTCCGGCGCCGCACCACCGTGACGCCCGAGAGCATGAGCGCCTTCGTGGAGGCCCGGCTCGGCAAGGCGGTGCGGCTGCGCGGGTCGCAGATCGCCATCGCGGGCGTCGACGACTTCATCGTGTTCCAGCGCCTGCGCGAGATCGACGTGCTGTTCGACGCCAAGCTCGGCGCGCGCTACGCCCTGACCCGGCTGCCCGAGCGCGTGGTCAACGGCTGGCTGGACTGCCCGGATTTCCTGCTGGAGCGCCGTCCCCGTGCTTGAGGGCTTCCGCGCGATCATCGACGGCGACGAGCCGCCGCCGCCCGGCGCCCGGGCGCCGGACGCCGAGGAGCTGTGCCGCGCCCTCCAGGTGCTGCTGAAGGGGCAGGTGATCTACGCCGAGACGCAGGGCATCGGCCGCTCCTACGAGCTCGCCCGGCACTACGCGCCGTTCTTCACCGACTACTTCGCCTGCCTCGGCTACGCGCTGACCGTGTCGCACCGCGACCAGATGGTCTCGCTGAGCCCGGCCGCCGACGCCCCGCGCCACGACATCGTCTCGGAGCGCCTGCGCAAGGACGAGACCCTGGTGCTGCTGGCGCTCCGGCTCCTCTACGAGGAGGGCCTGCGCGACCACCGGGCCGGAACGGACGGGATCGTCGACTGCACCACCGACGAGATCGTCGAGAAGATCCGCGCCGTGGCGCGCAACGAGCCCCCCGAGGAGGGCCGGCTCGCCGACATCCTGCGCCTCTACGCCAAGCGCGGCGGCCTGCGCCTCGGCGAGCGCGACCGGGTCGAGCGGGTCACGCCGCTGTCGCTCCTGCCGGGGCTGACGGTGCTGGCCTCCGACGCCTGGATGGAGCGCCTGCGGGCGTGGTCCGAGGCCGGCGAGGCCTGATTCCGTCGTTCGGTCGACCAGTTCGGCGCCGTCTTTGCGAGCGGAGCGAAGCAATCCAGCCGGCGCCACGATTGCCGGCGTCGTGCTGCCCTGGGTCACTTCGCTGCGCTCGCGATGACGGGGTGAGATACGTCAACCGCGACGTGCGGCCGAACCCACGTGACCGCGCTCAGGCCGCCCGGACCGTCGCCAGGAAGTGCTCGACCTCGCTGCCGAGATGGGCCGCCTGGCGGGCCATCTCGGAGGCCGAGGCCAGGACCTGCGCGGCGGCCGCGCCGGTCTCCTCGGCGGCGCCGGCGACGCCGCTGACATTGACAGTCACCGACTCGGTCCCGGTCGCGGCCTCGGCGACGTTGCGGACGATCTCCTGCGTGGCCGCGCCCTGCTCCTCCACCGCCGCCGCGATGGAGTTGGCCATGCCGCTGATCTCGCGGATGCGGCCGGCGATGCCGTCGATGGCCTGGACGGCCTGGCCGGTCGAGCCCTGGATCTGCGCGATCTGGGCCGAGATCTCGGCCGTCGCCTTGGCGGTCTGGTCGGCCAGCGCCTTCACCTCGGTGGCGACGACCGCGAAGCCGCGGCCGGCGACGCCAGCCCGGGCCGCCTCGATCGTGGCGTTCAGCGCCAGCAGGTTGGTCTGGCTGGCGATCGCCGAGATGAGGTCGACCACCTCGCCGACCCGGCGCGCGCCGGTGCTCAGGGCCTGGACGAGGTCGGCCGTGGCGGCGGCCTCGCGGACGGCGGCCTGCGCCAGGTCCGCCGAGGAGCCGACCTGGCGGCCGATCTCGTTGACCGAGGAGCCGAGCTCCTCGGCCGCCGCCGCGACCGTGGTGACGTTGGAGGAGGCCTCCTCGGCCGCCGCCGCCGCGCTGGTGGACTGGCCGGCCGTCTGCGTCGCCGTCGCGGTGAGGCTCTGGGCCGTGGACTGGAGCTGCGTCGCCGCCGACGTCACCGAGCCGACGATGCCGCCGATGGCGGATTCGAACCGGTCGGCGAGTTCGCGCGTCGCCTGCCGGCGCTGCGCCTCGGCGCCGGCACGGGCCTGCGCGGTCTCGGCCTCGAGGGCGCGGGCGTGCAGCAGGTTCTCCCGGAACACCGCGACGGTCGCCGACATGGCGCCGATCTCGTCCCGCCGCGCCGCGTAGGGGATCTCGGCCTGGGTGTCGCCGTCGGCGAGCCGCCGCATGGACAGCGTCATCCCGGAAAGCGGCCGCGACACGCCCGTGAAGGCGTACAGCATGGCGCCGAGCGCGATGACGAGGCTGACGAGCAGGCTCACGACGGTCGTCCGGACCGCGTCGGCCTGGCTGTCGCGGGCCGCGCGTCCGGCCGCCTCGCCGTTCCGGATGTTCAGGTCGGCGAGGGCGCGGGTCGCGCTGGATGCCGCGAGGTAGTTGGCGTTCATCGGCCCGCGGAAATAGGCGAGCGCCTGGTCGTGCTGGTCGGCCGGGAAGGCGCGCAGACGGGTCCAGTCGGCCTGCTGCACCGCCAGCTTGGCGAGCAGGTCGTCGTAGATCCCCTGCTCCTCCTTCGACGCCACCAGGCTGCGGTACGCCTCGGCCTTGGCCTGGCGGTTCCGCATCATCTCGTCGGCGTTCTTCAGGCTGGTCTCGCGCTCGGCGTCGGTATCCGCCGTCACGTAGCGGAACTGCCACAGTCGCGAGCGCATCACGAGGGCGTTGATCGCCTGGGCCTCGTTGATCGACGGCACGGCGTTGTCGATCAGCTCCGCGAGCCGCTGGTCGACCGCCTGCATCTTGTAGAGGGTCACGCCGCCCTGAACGATCGCCGCCAGGAGCAGGAGGGCGAAGAGGCCGCTGAGTTTTGCTTTGAGACTGAGACGCATCGGTCGGTTCCGGTCGTGCAGGCGAGACCCGCAGGACATGAACGGGTTGTGCTAACAGGGTTATAACCTGAGGTAGGATCAGGCTTCACGGGTTCGCGTGTGTCGGCTTGCATACGCGGCCGAGTCCGGCCAACTGGGCCGCTCATTCCCCGCCACCGACCCGACCCACCGACACCGTGTACGTCCTCACCGACATCGCCATCTCGAACTGGTACCTGATCCGCCGCGAGCAGATCCGCCTGCGCGGCGCCGCGGCGCTGGTCGGGCCGACCGGCGCCGGGAAGTCGACGATCTTCGACGCGGTCGGCACGGTGCTGGCCGGCAACAACGCCAGCCGCCTCGCCCTCAACGCCTCGGCCTCCGGCCGCAGCGCCCGCACCGTGCGCGACTACTGCCTGGGCTGGATCAGCGACCCGGCGGAGGGCGGCCGCCCGACGCGGGAATCCTGCGAGACCGTGCTGGTGCTGGTCTTCGAGAACCCCGATTCCGGCCGCGTGGTCTCGGTCGGCCTCGCCCTGGCGGCCCGGGCCGCCGAGCCGAAGGAGACCGTGCTGTCGCGCTTCATCGCGGTCGGGCACAGGTTCGAGGTCTCCGACTACGCCCGCACCGCCCCCGGCGGCACCTACACGGCGCCCTGGAGCGAGATCGCCGCGGAGCTGCGCGCCCGCGCGTCGAGCTTCACCGAGTACCGCACCTCCGGCGAGCGCTTCACGGCCGACGTGCTGGCGACCCTGCGCGAGGGCGCGCCGGCGCCGGAGCCGCGCCACTTCCTGCGCAGCTTCGCCAACGCGGTGGCGTTCAAGCCGATCTTCGACACCAGCGCCTTCGTGCGCGCCTTCGTGCTCGAGCCGGAGCCCCTCGACGTCGAGCGCGTGCGCCACTCCATCGCCAACTGGCGGCGCCTCCGGGAGACCATCGCCGAGCTGGAGACCCGGCTCGGGCGCCTGCGGCGCCTGCGCGACCGCTACGAGGCCTGGGGCGAGGCGGTCCTCGCCGCCGCGACGCACGAGCTGCGGGCGGCCAGCGCCGATCTGCGCCGCCGCAGCCTCGACCTCATCGCCGTCCGGGGCCGCCTCCGCGAGGGCGCCGACACCCTGCGCATCGCCCGCGAGCGCGTCGCGGCGAGCCGCGGCTACGTCCGCGAGATCGACGGCGAGATCGCCGAGAAGAAGGCGCTGGCCGCCGCGGGCGCCGCCGAGGGCCGGCTCGCGGCCTCGACGCTCGGCCTGTCCATGCTGGAGCGCGACCGCAAGGAGCTGATCGGCCGGATCGGCGACCTCGTCGCCCTCGTCGGGCAGATGGCCAAGCTCCAGCCGGTCACCCCGATCCTGCGGCAGAGCTGCCCGCAGGCGGCCCGCCTCGCCGAGGCCTGCGCCCGGGCTGGCCTGCGCCGGGACGCCTCGCCCGAGGAGATCCTGCGCCCCGACGGCCCGCTGGCCGAGCTGGCCGACGGGCTGGCGCGCCTGCCCGACTTCGACGAGGCCCTGGAGCGGGCCGCCGAGGACGCGGCGCTCAAGGCCCGCGCGCAGGAGAGCGAGGCCGAGCGCACGGCGCCGCGCACCGGCGGCGGCCCGGCGGCGCGGCTGTCCTCCGATACGGTGGCGTTCCGCGGCGAGCTGGAGCGACGCGGGATCGACGCGCTGCCGATCTGCGAATTGGCCGAGATCGTCGACCCGACCTGGGGGCCGGCCCTCGAAGGGCTGCTCGGGCGCGCCCGCGAGGCCCTGGTGGTCGCACCGGACCGGCTGAGCGAGGCGCTCGGCGTGCTGCAATCCGGCCGCGACCGCTACAGCCGCTGCATCCTGGTCAAGACCACCGACACCGCCAAGCAGCGCGCCCGCCGCTACGACGACGGTCCGCTCACCGTGATCGAGACCAGCGACCCCCACGCCGAGGCGTTCCTCGGCGTGCGGCTCGGCGGCTACGACCTCGCCCGGGACGATGCCGAACTGGCGCGCCTGTCCCGGGCCGTGGCGCCCAGCGGCCGGACCACGGCCGGCATGGCCTACACCGTCACCCGCAGCGTCGACCTGCTGATGACCCGCGGCCATCGCGGGCCGACCGCCGACAGCCGCCGCGCCCACGAGATCGCCGTCGCGGAGGCGCGGCGCCTGCGCGGCGAGGCCGCGGTCCTGCGCGAGGCCGCCCGGACGGCCGCCGCGATCCGGGCCCGCGTCGCCCGGGGCCTCGACGCGGTGGAGGCCCTGCGGGCCGAGCTCGACGGGCTGGAGGGGCGGCGGCGCACGCTCCAGACCGAGCGGGAAGGCATCGAGAAGCGCGACACGGCCGGGCTCGCCGCCGAGATCGCCGCGCTGACCACCGAGCGGGTCGGCTACCTGCGGGAATTGTCGGAGGAGCTGGAGCCGAAGCTCGACCGCCTGCTCGCCGACGAGGCGGCCCTGCGCGCCCGTCTGGGGCCGGTGCGCGAGGCCGTCCGCGCCGCCCTGTCGGCCCGCCGCGCGGCCCTGCGCCAGCTGAGCGCGGGCGACGCGGCGCGGGTGCGCCTCGCCCGCGCCGAGCCCTTCGACCTCGGCGCGGTCGCCGAGGCGCGGCGGGCGCTCGCCGGCCTCGACGCCAAGGCGGCCGGGGCGCGGGTGAGCGCCGAGCGCGGTCTCGCGCGGGATTCCGCTGAGGCCGCCCGCTCGCACGGGCGCATCGCCGAGCGCGAGCTGGCGGAGGCCTGCGCCGCCTGGCGGGTCGAGAACCCCCTCGCCTCGGGCGACGCCCCGGCGATCGACGGCTTCGCCTGGGTGCGCCGGGAATACGAGGCGGTCGAGGGGCACGAGCTGCGCCGCTACCGGGCGCAGGCCGAGCGGGCCGAGTCCGAGATGCGCCGCCTCATGACCGAGGACCTGCTGACGCGCCTCGCCGACCGGTTCGAGCGGGTCCATGCCCGGCTCGCGGCCCTGAACGAGCGGCTCTCGGCGCGCAGCTTCACCGGCCAGACCTACGCGTTCGAGGCGGCGGTGGACCGCCGCTACGCTGCCGTCCACGCGCTGGCCACCGAGACCGCTCGCTCGCCCGAGGCCGCGCAGGCGCTGCTCGCCGGCGAGGCGGAGGGGCCGATGGCGGCCGCGCTCGAGGAGATCACCGCGCTGATCGCCGGCGCGGACGACGCGGCGCGGCTCGCCGATTACCGCAACTACTTCGTCTACGAGATCGGCATGCGCGACCGGGCGGGCAACCGCACCACGATGTCGGCCCGGGCGCTGCGCGGCTCCGGCGGCGAGGCGCAGGCGCCGTTCTACGTGGCGATCGCCGCGTCGCTCGCCAGCGCCTACTACCCGGGCGACCGGCCGGGCGACGAGAATCCGGGGCTGGGCCTGTGCCTGCTCGACGAGGCGTTCTCGAAGCTCGACGTGCGCAATAGCCAGGCGCTGGTCGATCTCTACCGCGCCTGGGGGCTGCAGCTGCTGATCGCCGCCCCCGAGGACAAGCGCACGACGCTGACCGAGGTGATGGACACGATCGTGACGGTCTACAAGAGCCCGGATCTGACCTCGGTCCGGATCGAGGCCGAGCACCCGCTCGAGGCGGCCCGGCGGGCGCTGCACGCGATCAACCCCGATCAGGTCGGGATCGAGGGCTTCCGCCAGTCGGACGCCGCGGAGTGAGCCCGCGGGGCACCGGGGCGGGGCTTCGCGCCGCCGTCCCCGGTATCCCCGTTCTCCGGGAGATCGATCGTCAGTTCAGGTAGGTGCGGATCCAGTTCGGCGAGAGGATCTCGCCCTCTTCGGTGATGATCCAGGGCTGCTTGGCCGGGTCGGCCAGGGCGCCGGCCGCGGCGGCGATCGCCTCCCGCAGGGTCCGGTAGCGCTCGGGCTGCGCCAGCGGGGCGGTCGCCGGGGCGGTGCGCCAGATCGTCAGATCCGCGGGCCGTTCCAGAGCTTCGGTTTCCATGGGTACTCGTCCTTCCGAACCGTTTTGGACCGTTCAGATCGCCGCCGCCGGGCTCTGCCGAGGGGCTGCGGCGATCGATGGTCTGGGCGTCAATGCAAGCATCTCTGCGGCAGCTTTGCGATCAATTCGGGCGGTTCTCGAAACCAGCATCCGGTGCCGAGGCACGAGTTCGGGCGCGGTTCGGTGTTCCATGTCCGTATTGAGCGCGACTGAGCTGCCCTGGACTTGCGAGAATTGTGGCTCCTGAATGATGACCATTCCGTTAGCCAGTCTGCGCCGGTCGCCGACGTGCGCCAGAACACGTCAGGGGCCTGTCGGCGGCGGCGCCTCTCTGTGTTGACGCCCCGATCCTGAACGCGCACTTAAGGCTCGGCCTGTCGGGGCCTGCCTACGCTTCTCTCGGAGTCACCCGTGCCGGATCGTACCGTGCGCATCGTCCTCGCCGCGGTCCTGGTCCTGCTGGCGCTCTACGTCGCCCAGCCCTACCTGCAGCCGCTGCTCTACGCGGCCGACACGCCCCGGGCGATCACGGCCCGCGGCGATCTGGCGCCGGCCGAGTCCTCGACGGTCGCGCTGTTCGAGCGCGCGAGCCCGTCCGTCGTTCACGTTTTCGCGCAGGGCGCCGCGCAGAACCGCGACCTGCTCGACCTCGACGACCAGGGCGGCGAGCAGGGCGGGACGCAGACCGGCACCGGCTTCGTGTGGGACGGCGCCGGTCACATCGTCACCAACACCCACGTCGTGCAGAACGCCGCGCGGAGCGGCGGCTCGGTCTCGGTCCGGATGAGCGACGGCGAGGTCGTGCCCGCCACCCTCGTCGGGATGGCGCCGTCCTACGACCTCGCGGTCCTGCAATTGGGGCGGGTGCGGACCATGCCGCCGCCGCTGGCGATCGGCACCTCGGCCGATCTCAAGGTCGGGCAGTCGGCCTTCGCCATCGGCAACCCGTTCGGCCTCGACCACACGCTGACCACCGGGGTCATCAGCGCCGTGCGCCGCCGCATGCCGACGAGCGAGGGCCGCGAAGTGTCCGGCGTCATCCAGACGGACGCGGCGATCAACCCGGGCAATTCCGGCGGCCCGCTCCTCGATTCCGCCGGCCGGCTGATCGGCGTCAACACCGCCATCGTGTCACCGTCCGGCGCCAGCGCCGGCATCGGCTTCGCGATCCCCGTCGACGTGGTGAACCGGATCGTGCCGGAGCTGATCAAGGCCGGCCGCGTGCGCAATCCCGGCATCGGCATCATCGCCGCCCAGGAGGCGGCCACCGCGCGGCTCGGCATCGACGGCGTGGTCATCGTGCGGGTGCTGCCCGGCTCCCCGGCCGCGCAGGCCGGTCTGCGCGGCGTCGACCCGCAGACCGGCGACCTCGGCGACGTGATCGTCGAGGCCAACGATCGCCCGGTCCACCGCCTCGCGGACCTGACCGCGGCCATCGAGGAGGCCGGCCTCGGCGCCGGCGTGACCCTCAAGGTGGAGCGCGACGGCCGGATCCGGCAGGTCCGCGTCACCACCGCCGAGGTCGCGGAGAACCGGCGATGACGCGCGCGGCCCTCCTCCTGACCCTGATCCTCCTCGCCGCCGCCGCGCGGGCCGGCGAGGCGCCGACGCGCGCGCGCCTCTGCCCGGAGAACCTGCCCGAGGGCGTGCGTCTCCCGCCGCAGCCCGGCTGCGACGCGAGCGTGCGCCCGCCGACGCCGCGCCGGCCGGGCCACTTCGATCTCGGGGATGGGACGAGCATCCAGATCGGCGGGAGCGCGTCCGCCCTCTACGGCGTGCGGCGCTGAGCGATGGTGCTGTTCGCCGGCCTGCTCGCCTGCCTGACCCTGTGGTGGCTGTCGAAGAACTCGGGCGGCCTCGGCCGGAGGCTCCGCGGCGGTCTCCGGGCTGGCCTCGGTGCCGCCCTCGGGCGGGCGCGTCTGCCGACCTTCGGCGCCTTCGCGCTGCTCGCGGCCGGGTTCCTGCTCCTGCGCGGGAACTTCGTCCTCGCGGCACTGCTCGGGCTGAGCGGCGTCTGGATGATCGAGGGCCAGGCCGCCATGACCGCGCGGCTGCGCCGGCTGATCCGGCCGGGATCCGGCGAGCGCCCGCGCGACCCGGAGGACCGCCGCTTCCGCACGGTCCTGATCGACGCCCTCGTGCGCCCGGACGGCAGCCTGCGCACGGGCCGCGTCATCGCGGGGCCGGGCGCCGGCGCGTGGCTCGACAGCATGCCCACCGGGGCCGTGGTCGAGCTGCTGCGGCTCTGCCGGATCCGCGACGCCGCCGGCGCCGCCCTGCTAGAGCCGTATCTCGACCGCCGGTCGCCCGGATGGCGTGTAGACGCTGAGGGCGATCGCGACCCGCGGCCGCGCCGTCCGCCGCATCCAGGGGCGATGACGCAGGAGCAGGCGTACGAGATCCTGGGGCTTCAGCGCGGGGCGACCGCTGAGGAGATCCGGTCGGCCCACCGGTCTCTCATGAAGCGCGCCCACCCCGACCAGGGGGGCAGCGCCGAGGGCGCGGCGCGCGTCAACGCGGCCCGGGACAGGCTTCTGAACCGACATCGCTGAACTCCACGCGCGTTGTCAGAGAGTTACCGATCGTCGGCCGCGGACGAACTCGGTCGCGGCCGTTCCGTAACCGGCGCGCGGGCGCGCCGGTGGCTCGCGAAACGCGGCGCGCGGGCGCGCCGGCGGGTCTCGCGGGTCTCAGCTCCGGGTGGCGAAGCAGCTGAAGCCGCTTCGCTTCAGGGCCGAGCAGGCCTCCTGGGCGGAATCCTGCTCGGAGAAGCCCGAGAAGCGGGCGCGGAACAGCGTGGTGCCGCCGTGCTCGACCTTGACCGTGTAGGGCGCGGCCTTCGACAGGCTGCCGCCGACCTTGGCGCGCGCTTCCGAGAGCATCGTCCGGGCCTTGGACTCGTCGTCCATGGCGCCGAGCTGGATCACCCAGGCGGTCGGGACGACGCGGGCGCCGGAGACCGCCTTCGGCGGCTCGTCGCGCTCGAGGGAGGCCACCCGGGCCGTGGACTTGGACGCGCCCGGGAAGGGCGGCTGGGCGTTGCCGCCGCCGGCATAGGCCTGGGCCGCCTTCGGGATCCCCTGCGGGCCGGGCTTCCAGGTGCCGCCCGGCGTCGTCGTCTTGGCGGGGGACAGGTCGAGGGGCTCGCCGGTGGTGCCGGTTGTCTCGACGTCCTCGTCGTCCGCCGAGGCGACCTGCGTGCGGGTCCGCGAGACCGCGTCGGCGACGACCGCCGGGCGGGCGCGCTCGGCGACCTCGGTGACCGGCGCCGAGATCCGGGCGCCGGCATAGGCGCGCGGCAGGCTGGCGCGGACGAGGTCGGCCATGATCCGGTCGCGGCTCGCGCCGGACTTGCCGCCCAGCACGATCGCCACGATCTGGCGCCCCTCGGACTTCGCCGCGGTCATCAGGTTGAAGCCGGAATCCCGCGTGTAGCCGGTCTTGATCCCGTCGACGCCCTGGACGTTGCCCAGGAGGCGGTTGTGGTTGCCGATCACCCGGCCGCGGAACGCGAAGGACCGGGTCTGGAAGTAGCGGTAGTAGTGCGGGAACCGGTCCTGGATCGCCCGGGCCAGCACGGTCAGGTCACGCGCGGTGGTCAGCTGGTCCGGATCGGGCAGGCCCGAGGCGTTGGCGTAGTGCGTGCGGCTCATGCCGAGGGCGTGGGCCTTCGCGGTCATCATCTGGGCGAAGCGCTCCTCGGAGCCGGCGATGTTCTCGCCGATGGCGCAGGCCACGTCGTTCGCCGACTTCGTCACGATCGCCTTGATGGCGTCCTCGACCGAGATGGTCTGGCCGGGGCGCAGGCCGAGCTTGGACGGCGCCTGGGCGGCGGCGTGGGCCGAGATGGTCAGGTCGGAATCGAGGGCGAACTTGCCCCGCTCCATCTGCTCGAACAGCATGTAGAGCGTCATCACCTTGGTGATCGAGGCCGGGTGCCGCAGGGCGTCCTCGTTCACCGCGTGCAAGGTCTTGCCGCTCTTCACGTCCACGACTATCGCCGCGTAGGGCGGGTTGTAGCCGCCGCCGGCGCGGGCGTGGTGGTGCCGACCGCGCCGGGCGTCGGCCGGTGAGGCCATGGCCGTCAGGACGGCGGCGGCCAGGATCGCGGCCGGGAGCGCTGGAATCGTCCGGGAGCGGCCTACTACGCTACGCATCACGCCTGATTGCCTCGCGAGACCGGATCTGGCCGGTCGTATCCCCTGCAGAGCCTTCCGCCGATCACGTGGCCCCGCTGCATCAGTGGAGAGTTAGGCAAGTGCAGTTACAGGCCCGTTAATGCGATCGCGGCGAGTGCCGGATCGTGCCGGTCCGGCATCCGCTTACCGGCCGTTCCCGACCCGCTGTTGCCGGTCGGCCATGCCGTGCCGGTTGCGGCCGGCCGCTCTTACAGGCCCGAGCTTGACGCTGGCTGTCGTGCCGCACACTCTCCCGGCGATCCGAAACTGTCGGTCGCGGATGGCGGGCCGGCTCGGCGGCGGACCGGAGATCGGCGATGCAGAAACCCCCTGCCCTCCCCCTGAGCCCGGTCGCCTCCGGCTTCGGGACGCCCCTGCGGCGGTTCGGGATCGCGAGCCGCGCGGCCCAGACCCTCGGCATCGAGTATCTCGACTCGGTCAAGAAGGCCCTCGACGACCTCGGGGCGACCTGGGGGGCGCTGGCGGTGGCGCGCAGCCCGACCGAGATCCTGGCGGTGCAGGCCGCGTACCTGCAGCGGGCCGGGGAGCGCGCCGCGGCTCGCTCGGCCGCCGCCGGCGACGCGATGCTGGGCCTGACCGGCGCGTTCCTGCGGCCGAAGGCGCTGGCACCGGCCGCGGCCCGTCCCGGCCCGGCGCGCTAGCGGGTCGGCCATCATGCGCCGGGGACACGCGGTGCAGGGCGGACAAGTGCGCACAGGCGTCTGGCGAAGTCGGCTCACCGTCTGTAGATTAAACGGCGTGGAGCTGAGCGCTGCTCCCGGCAGGCCAGGATCAGGATCGGCCGTGAGGGCCGGCGGCGCCCGCTCCGAGCAAGGGATCGGTTCGACGCACATGAGACAGGTCCCCATGCAGGGCACCGCGAGTTCGACCAGGGAGCACCGGCCGGCGCGTATCGCGGTCACGGCATCCGG
This sequence comes from Methylobacterium sp. 285MFTsu5.1, assembly GCF_000383455.1. Classification (NCBI taxonomy): domain Bacteria; kingdom Pseudomonadati; phylum Pseudomonadota; class Alphaproteobacteria; order Hyphomicrobiales; family Methylobacteriaceae; genus Methylobacterium; species Methylobacterium sp. 285MFTsu5.1. The sequence goes on from NZ_KB911299.1 coordinate 14,044, forward strand.
TTCGCGCACGCCCGGGGGCGACGACCGGTCCAACACCGCGATCATCACGCGCACGAAGCCGCGGACCAAGCGGCCGAGTCTGTACCGGGTACTCCTTCTGAACGACGACTATACGCCGATGGAGTTCGTGGTCCTGGTGGTCGAGCGGTTCTTCAACAAGAGCCACGAGGACGCCTACCAGATCATGATGCACGTGCATCAGAACGGGGTCGGCGAGTGCGGGGTCTTCACCTACGAGGTGGCGGAGACCAAGGTGACGCAGGTCATGGACTTCGCACGCAAACACCAACATCCTCTCCAGTGCGTTATGGAAAAGAAATAGGCGCCGCTCGCGGTAGGCACGAAGGACAGAGGCCAGCTTTGCCAAGCTTCTCACGCAGCCTAGAACAAGCCCTCCACCGCGCCCTGGCGCTCGCCGGGGAGCGCCGGCACGAATACGCGACGCTGGAGCATCTCCTGCTCGCCCTGGTGGATGACCAAGATGCGGCCGCGGTCATGCGCGCCTGCAACGTCGAGATCGACACGCTCAAGCGCAGCTTGGTCGACTACGTCGACACCGAGCTCTCCAACCTCACCGGCGATGGCCGGCAGGACGCCAAGCCCACGGCCGGGTTCCAGCGCGTGATCCAGCGCGCCGTGATCCACGTCCAGTCGTCGGGCCGCGAGGAGGTGACCGGCGCCAACGTGCTGGTGGCGATCTTCGCCGAGCGCGAGAGCCACGCCGCCTACTTCCTGCAGGAGCAGGACATGACCCGCTACGACGCGGTCAACTACATCAGCCACGGCATCGCCAAGCGGCCCGGCGCCTCCGAGGCGAAGCCCGTGCGCGGCGCCGACGAGGAGGGCGCGTCCGAGCGTCCGAGCGACGAGGGCGATCCCCGCGGCGCCAAGAAGAAGGGCGACGCGCTCGACGCCTACTGCGTCAACCTCAACAAGAAGGCCCGCGACGGCAAGATCGACCCGCTGATCGGCCGCGAGAGCGAGGTCCAGCGGACGATCCAGGTCCTCTGCCGCCGGCAGAAGAACAACCCGCTGCTGGTCGGCGATCCCGGCGTCGGCAAGACCGCGATCGCCGAAGGTCTGGCGCGCAAGATCATCCAGCACGAGGTGCCGGAGGTGCTCGCCGACGCGACCGTCTTCTCCCTCGACATGGGCACGCTGCTCGCCGGCACCCGCTACCGGGGCGACTTCGAGGAGCGCCTCAAGCAGGTCATGAAGGAGATCGAGGCGCACCCGAACGCGATCATGTTCATCGACGAGATCCACACGGTGATCGGCGCCGGCGCGACCTCGGGCGGGGCCATGGACGCGTCGAACCTGCTCAAGCCGGCGCTCGCCTCCGGCACGCTGCGCTGCATCGGCTCGACCACCTACAAGGAGTACCGCCAGTACTTCGAGAAGGACCGCGCCCTGGTGCGGCGCTTCCAGAAGATCGACGTCAACGAGCCGTCGATCCCCGACACGATCGAGATCGTGAAGGGCCTGCGGCCGTACTTCGAGGAGTTCCACAAGCTCAAGTACACGACCGAGGCCGTGAAGGCCGCGGTGGAGCTGTCGGCCCGCTACATCAACGACCGCAAGCTGCCCGACAAGGCGATCGACGTGATCGACGAGACCGGCGCCTCGCAGATGCTGGTGCCGGAGGCGCGCCGCAAGCGCACCATCGGCATCAAGGAGATAGAGGCGACCATCGCCACGATGGCCCGGATCCCGCCGAAGACGGTCTCCAAGGACGACGCGGTGGTGCTCCAGCACCTGACCGAGAACCTGAAGCGCGTGGTCTACGGACAGCCGAACGCCATCGAGGCCCTAACCTCGGCGATCAAGCTGGCCCGGGCCGGCCTGCGCGACCCGGACAAGCCGATCGGCTCGTACCTGTTCGCGGGCCCGACCGGCGTCGGCAAGACCGAGGCCGCCAAGCAGCTCGCCGCCTCGCTCGGCGTCGAGATGCTGCGCTTCGACATGTCGGAGTACATGGAGCGCCACACGGTGAGCCGCCTGATCGGCGCGCCCCCCGGCTACGTGGGCTTCGACCAGGGCGGCCTGCTCACCGACGGGATCGACCAGCACCCGCACTGCGTGCTCCTCCTCGACGAGATCGAGAAGGCGCATCCGGACCTGTTCAACATCCTGCTGCAGGTGATGGATCACGGGAAGCTGACCGACCACAACGGCAAGCAGGTCGATTTCCGCAACGTCATCATCATCATGACGTCGAACGCGGGCGCCTCGGACCTGGCCAAGGCGGCCTACGGCTTCACCCAGTCGAAGCGCTCCGGCGACGACGTCGAGGCGATCAACCGGCTGTTCGCGCCGGAATTCCGCAACCGGCTCGACGCGATCATCTCGTTCGGCCACCTGCCGAAGGACGTGGTGGCGAAGGTGGTGGACAAGTTCGTCCTCCAGCTCGAGGCGCAGCTCGCCGACCGCAACGTCACGATCGAGCTCTCCGACGAGGCCCGGGACTGGCTGGTGGAGCACGGCTACGACGACGCGATGGGCGCGCGCCCGATGGCCCGGCTGATCCAGTCGACCATCAAGACGCCGCTCGCCGACGAGGTCCTGTTCGGCAAGCTCAAGGACGGCGGCGCGGTCCGCGTGGTCGTCCGCAAGCCGGAGGACGGCGAGGCCAAGGCCGGCGCCAAGGACAGCCTGGGCTTCGACTTCCCGGCGGGTCCCGTGACGCCCAAGCCCGAGAAGGACGTGACCAACGCCGCCAAGCGCCACAAGCGCGCCAAGCCCCGCACCGCGGCCCGGAAGAAGACGCCGAAGGACAACAAGGGCGGCGGCGGCAGCTCGGGCGGCGGCGTCCGGACCGTGCCGAAGGTGCCACTCGTGCGCGCCTAATGGTGTGCAGGCCGGCTGGCGGCCTTCCGGACTCGGGGGCCGCCGGTCTATGACCGCCGCGACGCGCATGCGCCGCGGCGAGGAGGCGCCCGATGACTGACAACCTGCACGAGGGACCTCTGTCCCCCGTCGCGCAGCCGGCGCCCCCCAAGAAGCTCACCCGGCGCGAGGAGCGGCGCCGGCGTCGCCAGCGGCGCCGCCGCGGCGAGGAGGTGCTGGCCTGGGTGCTCGTGCCGTTCATCTGCTTCGGCATCTACTGGGGCATCGCCGCCGGCTTCGACTTCTTCGGCACCTCGCCGGGCCAGGTCTGGGACCAGCTGATGCAGGTCAAGGCCATGATGGAGAAGCGTTCGGGTCCCCAGGGCGCGCGCGGCTAGCGCGCCGCCGCGGGTCCCGGCGCGGGGGAGGCGACGCCTCCGGACGGTTCCGAGCGGGCGCGCCCATGACACCGACCCGTCGATCGCTGCTCGCCGCCCCCCTCCTGGCGATGCCGGCCCTCCGGGCCCGCGCCGGCGGCGGATCCGTGGTCGTCGTCGGCGCCGGGGCCGCGGGGCTCGCGGCCGCCGCCCTCCTGCGGGCGGCAGGGCAGAGTTTCACCCTCGTCGAGGCCCGGGACCGGATCGGCGGCCGCGCCTTCACCGACCGGGCGCTCGGCGACGCGTGCCGGTTCGACGCCGGCGCCGAGTACATCCACTGGGCCGAACGCAATCCCTGGGCGCCCATCGCCCGGGCGGCCGGGGCGCACGTCGCCCGCGAGGACGGCTGGGCGCGCCGGCTCGTCGTCGACGGCCGTCCCGCCACCGTCGCCGAGGCGGCGCGGCGGCGTGCCGGCTTCTCCGGCCTCGACGCGCTGCTCGCCCCGAAGGGCGGCGACCCGTCCCTGGCGGAGGCGGCCGGGGCCGGCGGCCCCGACGCCGCCCTGGCGGCGGCCGGCCTGAGCCGGCTCTCCCTCGGCGAGGATCCCGAGCGGGTCTCGGCCGTGGACTACGACCGGCTCTGGTCCGGCTCCGACCTCTGGATCGACGGCTACGGCGACCTCGTGGCGCGGCACTTCGCCGACCTGCCGGTCAGCCTCGGCTGCCCCGTGCGGGCGATCGACTGGTCGGGCCGCGGGGTCCGGGTCGAGACGGCGCGGGGCACGATCGCGGCCGCCGCCGCCATCGTCACGGTGCCGGTCGGCGTGCTGAAGGCCGGGGCCGTGGCGTTCGCGCCGGACCTGCCGGACGCCGCCCGGACGGCGCTCGACGGCCTGTCGATGGGCGCCTACACCAAGATCGGCCTGCGCCTCGACCCCGCGCGCCTCGACGGTGCCGACCTCGGCGACGCGGTCTCGGTGGCGACGGGCGGCCCGACGATCTACTTCGAGATGCAGCCCTTCGGCAGGTCCCTGGCGGTGGCCAATCTCGGCGGCGACCTCGCGCGCGACCTGTGCCGGGCCGGTGAGGCGGAGGCGGTGGCGCTCGCCACCGAGCGCCTGGTCGCGGTCCTCGGCGGCGGCGCCCGCAGCGCCGTCCAGGCCGGGCGCCTCGCCGGCTGGTGGACGGACCCGCACGCCCGGGGCTCCTACTCGATCGCCGCCCCCGGCCACGCGGAGGCCCGCGACCGCCTGCGCGCGCCGGTCGGCGGGCGCGTGTTCTTCGCCGGGGAGGCGCTGGCGGGCGGCGGCGCCATGACGGTGGGCGGGGCGACCCTCGACGGCGAGCGCGCCGCCCGGGCGGTGCTGAAGGCGCTCGGCGCCTGACGGGCTCGTCGCCGCGGCGGTTCACGCGGTCGCGGCGCGGCTCGGCAGCGGTCGCGCGGGTGCCGCGACGGCGGTCCGGCGCCGGATCGCCGCCACCGCCAGGGGCTCGGCGCGGCCGCGCAGGGCGTGGGCTCCGAGATCCTCCGCCACGAGGTCGTCCGGCAGCGGGCCGAGCCGGGCGAGGAGGTCGGCCGAGACGAGGACGTCGACGCCCAAGGTCTTCGACAGGGCCTCCAGCCGGGCCGTCGTGTTCACGACGTCGCCGAAATACGCGATCTTGTGCCGCTCCAGCCCGATCTCGGCGGTCACGACCGGGCCGCAATGCAGCGCGGCGCGGAACTGCGGCACCTGCCCGAAGCGATCCCGCCAGCTCTCCGCCTCGGCGGCGAGCCGCTCCTGGAACGCGAAGACGCAGCGCAGGCAGGCGGCGTCGCGCAGGCCCCGCTCCATCGTCCAGGTCACCAGCGCGAGGTCGCCGACGTAGTCGTCGATCGAGCCGCGGGCGCGCGCCACCGGCAGCGCCAGGGCGTTGAAGACCTGCCCGAGATAGGCCTGCGCCGCCCGGTCGCCGTGGCGGTCGGCGAAGCGCGTCGACCCGGTCACGTCGAGGAAGAGGAAGATCCGCTCCTCGCTGATCGGCCGGTGGTAGCGCCCGATCAGCAGGTTCGCGAAGACGCCAGGGCCGATCAGGTCGCGGACCCGGAACACGAACACCACCAGGGCCGAGATGCCGAGCGCGTAGAGCAGGCCGGACTGCGACATCAGCATCGCGTTCCGCTCGCTGTACATGAAGCGGAACAGCTGGTTCAGCACCGTGCTGGCGACCGCGTTCCCGACCACGATCAGCGCGATGTAGAGCGCCACGGTGGCGAGCAGGAACAGCGGCGTCGCGAGGCCGCGGATGCGGTCGCGCAGCCGCGGCGCCAGCAACTGCCGCTCGTAGAGCAGGATCGGCGTGCCGATGATCGCGCCGCGGATCGCCGTCCCGGTCAGCGGGGCGATCCCGAAGATCACCCCGTAGAGGAGCCCCGCCAGGGCCCCCAGGGCGGGCGCCACCAGCAGGAACCAGCGCGGGCCGAAGCGCATGGATCCGCGTGCCCCGCCCGGCCCCGCTCAGTCCAGCCGGAGCGCGTGGACCGAGAACAGCTGGTCCGGGTCGGTCCAGACCGTCAGCCACGTCCAGCCCGCCCGCTCGGTCAGCGCGCGGAACGTGGCCGGCGTGTACTTGTAGCTGCTCTCGGTGTGGATCGTCTCGCCCGCCGCGAACGCGAAGGTGTCGGCGCCGACCCGCACCGCCTGGGCGTCGCGGGCGACGAGATGCATCTCGATCCGCGAGGCGTCGGTGTTGAACACCGCCCGGTGGCCGAAGGCGTCGGGCTCGAAGCGCCCGGCGAGTTCCCGGTTGATCCGGGTCAGGAGGTTGAGGTTGAAGGCGGCGGTGACGCCCTGCGCGTCGTCGTAGGCGGCCTCCAGCACCGCCGCGTCCTTCACGAGGTCGACGCCGACGATCATGTGGGCGCCCGGCCCCAGGATCCGGCCGAACCGGCGCAGCAGATCCTCGGCCTCGTGCGGGTCGAAGTTGCCGATGGTCGAGCCCGGGAAGAACCCGGCGCGCGGCAGGCCGTTCAGGCTCTCCGGCAGGTCGAAGTCGCGGGTGAAGTCGGCCACGACCGGCTCGACCCGCAGGTCCGGGAAATCGCCCCGCAGGACCTCCGCCTGCCCGCGCAGGAACTCGCCGGAGACGTCCACCGGCACGTAGGCCGCGAGGGTGTCGAGGTGGCGCAGGAGTCGGCGCAGCTTCACGGTCGAGCCGCTGCCGAACTCCACCAGCGCCGCGTGGGCCGGCAGCAGCGCGGCGATCTCGGGCCCGCAGGCGTCGAGGATGCCGATCTCGGTCCGGGTCGGGTAGTATTCCGGGAGCCGGGTGATCGCCTCGAACAGCGCGGACCCGGCCTCGTCGTAGAAGTATTTCGGCGACAGGGCCTTCTGGGGCTTGGACAGGCCCGCGCGGACGTCGTCGAGGAAGCTCAGCGGCGGCGCGTCCAGCGTGACCGGCGTCGCGTCGGCGAAGGTGGGCTTGATGGTCAAGGGCGGCTCCGGGGCGCGTCAGGCGGCGTCGGCGAGGCGCAGGCCGGTGAACTGCCAGCGCTGGTGCGGATAGAAGAAGTTGCGGTACGGCAGCCGGGCATGGCCCTCGGGGGTCGCCACCGACGAGCCCCGCAGCACGAACTGGTTGGCCATGAACTTGCCGTTGTACTCGCCGAGAGCCCCCGGGAGCGGCCGGTACCCCGGGTAGGGGACGTAGGCGCTGCGGGTCCATTGCCAGACGAGGCCGAAGGCGTCCGGCAGGCCGCCGTCGCGGGCCGCGACCTCCCACTCGAACTCGGTCGGCAGGAAGCGGCCGGCCCAGCGGGCGTAGGCGTCGGCCTCGTAATAGCTGACGTGGGTGACGGGGGCGTCGAGGTCCACCGGGCGCTCGCTGCCCAGCGTCATGGTCGCCCACCCCTCCCCGTCCCGGCGCCAGTAGCCGGGGGCCTCCCAGCCCTCCGCCGGTCCGGCATACCAGCCGTCCGAGAGCCACAGCTCCGGCTTGGCGTAGCCGCCATCCTCCATGAAGGCGAGCCACTGGCGGTTCGTCACCAGCGCCCGGTCGAGGCGGCCGGCCGGGATCAGCGTCTCGTGCCGGGGCGACTCGTTGTCGAACGAGAACCCCTCGCCCGCATGCCCGATCCACGCGATCGCGCGGTCGAGGGTGACCTGGCCGGCCTGCGCCGCCGCCTTCGGGAAGCGCCAGTCCGGGTCGTAGGCCGGGTTCAGCGGGTTCTGCGCGAAGGCGTGCAGGATGTCGGTGAGGAGGAGCTCCTGGTGCTGCTGCTCGTGGTAGAGGCCGATTTCCAGGATCGGCAGCACCGCCTCGAGCGCGCGCTCGGAGGCCTGGCCCAGCAGAGCCTCGACCGCCCGGTCGATATGGGCGCGGTAGGCCGCGACCTCCGCCATGGTCGGGCGGGTGATCATGCCGCGCTGGATGCGCGGCTGACGGGGACCGGCCGCCACGTAGTACGAGTTGAACAGGTAGTGCAGCCGCGCGTCGTAGATCGCGTAGCCCGGCAGGTGCTCCCGTAGCAGGAACTGCTCGAAGAACCACGTGACGTGCGCCCGGTGCCACTTGGTCGGGCTGGCATCGGCCATCGACTGGACCTGCTGGTCTTCCGGCGAGAGCGGCGCGGCGCGGCGCTCGGTCTCGCTCCGGACCTGCCGGTAGGCGGCGATCCAGGCGGCCCGGTCGATCGGCCGGGCCGTGACGTGCGGCGGCGGGAAGGCCGGTGTCGCGGGGTCGCGTCTCTCGTCCGGGCGCAGTGCGGCTGTCGCTGCCATGACGATGATCCCTTTTTTCGGGCCTGACCGAGAACCGTCTTCTCGACCCCGGCCGGCGCGCAGAAGATATGTTCCGGCCGTGTTCCGACAACCTCTGCAAGAGCGGACGCGGCGGCTTCGCGTGCGCCTGGTCGGCGCGCGGTCGCCGCTCGGCCCACCGGGCCTCTTCGCCGCGTCGGCGCGCCGGTTAACGGAACGGGTTGGGGATCACGGGTCTTTCTCTCGCCGCAGTGACACCGCCTTAACCCTCGCTGCCGAGATTTTGGGACGCTCTTCGAGGAGTCCGGGGTTCTCATGCGGATCGATCTGATGGCCGGGGCCAGCCTGTCCGCCGCCGCTCTGCGCTGCGCCGCAGAGCCGACCATCCTGGTGTTCGATTCCGGCCTCGGCGGCCTGACCGTCCTCGACGCTGTGCGGCGCGCCCGCCCGGATGCCCGCTACGTCTATGTCGGCGACGACGCCGCCTTCCCGTACGGCCGGCTCTCGGAGGCGACCCTCGTCGCCCGCGTCCTCACCGTGATGGAGCGGCTGGTCGCGACCCACCGGCCCGACCTCGTGGTCATCGCCTGCAACACCGCCTCGACGCTGGTGCTCCCGGCGCTGCGCCAGCGCTTCACGACGCCCTTCGTGGGGGTGGTCCCACCGATCAAGCCCGCCGCCGAGGCGACGCGCTCGCGGCTCGTGACCCTGCTGGCGACGCCCGGCACGGTGGCGCGCTCCTACACCCACGACCTGATCGCGACCTACGCGGGCTCCTGCGCGGTGACGCTGGTCGGCTCGCAGAACCTCGCCGGCTTCGCGGAGACCGAGCTCGCGGGCGCGCCGGTGGACGACGCCACCCTCGCCGCCGAGATCGCCCCCTGCTTCGTCACCGAGGCGGACGGGCGGCGCACCGACGTGGTCTGCCTCGCCTGCACCCACTATCCGCTGCTGCTGCCGCGCCTCCAGGCGGTCGCGCCCTGGCCGGTGACCTGGATCGACCCGGCGCCCGCCATCGCCCGGCGCGTCGTGCAGCTGATCGGCCCCCTCCCCCGCGAGGCGGACCGGCACGGCTCGGCGCTCGGCGCCTTCACGGCCGGCACCTGCCTGACCGACGCCCTGCGCGCGGCCCTCGCCGCCCGGGGCATCGGCGACGTCACCGTGGAGGCGGTGCCGCTGCCGATGCAGTGAGGCAGTGCGGCGTCTCTCGCCCTGTCATCCCTTGTTCGGGTGATGACCGGTTCAGGCTGACAGGTCTCTCATTCCACCGGTTCGACACGTCATGTTGAAAGCGGGAGAGGCCGATGGCGTCCAGGGCTTCGAGACTGGCGATCCTCGCGCTGCTCGGACTGGGACCGGTCGCGCCGGCCCGGGCCTGCGGTGACGGTGAGGCTCCGGTATCCTGCGACGATCCGAGCCCGAATGGCTTCGCCTCCTGGATGCTCGGCCGCGTCGATCGGGCCCTGAAAGCCGACCGGACCCGGGCGCTCCAGGACTTCACCGACGGCACGCGCGGGTTCCGCACCACCGACACCTACGTGTTCTGTATCGATGCGGACGGCGTCATGACCGCCCACCCGAACCCGATCTTGAAGGGGCACGACGTCCGCGACCTGCACGACCGGACCGGCCACCACTTCATCCGCACGATGCTGGACACGGCCAGGCCCGGCCAGATCTCGGTGATCCGCTACCTGTTCCCCAAGCCGGGCAGCACCGTCGAGGAGCCCAAGACCACCTACTACACCCGGGCCGGGGACCAGACCTGCGCGGTCGGCGTGTACGACGCCGACGTCGCGGCCCCGACGGTCGCGACGCCCGAGGGCCGCGTCGCCCTGCTGCGCCAGAAGCTCGACGGCCAGATCCCGAGCAGTGCCCGCGCGGACTGGACCGCCTTCCTGGAGGCCCTGAACGCGCAGGGCGACGAGAAGGCGACGGCGATCGCCGAAGCCCGGCGCGAGCTGAGGGCGGCCGCGAGTGCGCTGGATCAGGCCGGGCTCGGCGCGGCGCGCGGCGAGTAGGCGGGGCGGCCGGGGGCGGCTCGGGCGCCGCGTCGGGGTCGCCTTTCAGGCCGTGCCCGTCACCGCAGGATCTGGGCGCCCGCGATCTGCGCCGTGGCGACCGGGGCCGCGTCGGCCTCGGCGGGCACGACCAGATGGACGAACAGCATGCCGGCCGCGACGATGAGCGCCAGGGCGAGGATGCGCCACAGTTCCAGGATCGGCTCCTGCGCCGGGGCATCCTGAATCGCTCGGTTCGTCTCGCTCGGCATCGCTTCCGCTTTCCCGCCTGTGACCCTCCGGATCGGACACCCGGAGGATGAACGCTTGGTAAAATCCGCCCCGATCGGCCCGGCCCGCCGAGGCGGGCTCGGCGGGGAGCGGGGGGCCGGCGTCGGGATCGTCGCCGCCACCGCGAGGCAGAGGGAGCGGGCGCTGGCGATCGCCTCGCCGACCGGGGCCGTGTCGCAGCGGAATGGGGCCGCAGCGGGACGGGCCCGGTCCCGCGGCGTGCGGTGCCGCACCCGCTGACGTTGCGGCCGGGGCGCGGTCCCGGTCACGAGGCCGAGCGCGGAGGCCGCACCCCGTCGTCTCGGATTCACCCGCACGTCCCGGAAGCGAGAGGGACGGGCTCGGGTGAGACGTCGATGGCCGGCGCGGATCCGGGCCGGTCCCGGCGCCGGCAGGTCCGGTCGACCTACGCGGCGGCCGGCAGGGCGGCGACCTCGCAGCTGTCGGCGCGCAGGCGCCAGTCGACCACCCGGGCCCCCGCGCAGAGCAGCGCCTTGGCCTGCCAGACGGCCGACACCTCCGATGGCGCCCGGACCAGGATCGCGCGCTGCCGCACCCGGTGCTCGTGGCCGGTATCGTCCGCGACGGTCTTGTAGAAGGTGACGCGATAGAGGCGCATGGTCCGGGCTCCGGTTGGGCGCGGGGATCGTGGGAGACCGGGGCGGCGCGCGCATTGATCCCGCGCAAGGACGGGACGCCCGCCACGCGCGCGGGCGTCGCGGGTGGGCGCAATCAGTTGTCGACAGTTGAATACGGGGCGATACAGGGCGTTGATTACATTCGCGGGAATGGTCTAGCTTCATCAGCAATCGTCCGCAGTCCGGAACGGTCCGCGGCGGGGCTCCAGACCGGGAGTGCCTGATGTTCGAGAGCGTGTTCTGGGGTGCGGTACTCGTCGCGCTGATCGGTTCGGCCGCGCTGGTGGCGATCGGCGCCAGCGTCCAGCCGCGGTTGGGTCGCAAGATGGAGATGGACGCGCGCCTCGCCGATCCGCGCCGCACCTTCGGGCGCAAGCGGCGCTGGGCGCGTCCGCCGCGGACGATGCGGCGCCCCGGCCTGCTCCCCATGCGGTGACGGCCGCTGCACCAAAGACGTACATCTCCCGCCGCCGGCTCGCGTGATAGCTACCTGTTCACTGCGGGAATGCAGTGTTCACGCCGGGCTGGAGGGATCGGTACTGATGAGCGTGCGTCAGATTTGTGATCAGGTTCGGATCGCCGAGCAGGCCTTCACCGCCGCGCTCGGCAACATGAAGGCCGCAGGCCTGCGCGAGTCGCTGACCCGCGAGCTCCAGGAGATGGAGAGCGCCGAGATCGACGCCGGGCAGGACGCGGCCGCGGCGCGGTCGGCCTCCTGGAAGCGGGTCAAGATGCTGCACGGGCTCGGCTACCCGGTGGATTTCGGCTGGCTCCACGCCGCCGCCATCCCGGTCCGCTGAGCGGCGCCGGCCGGCGCCGCCCCGCTGGCAGATTGTTTGCCGGCTCCCGGATCGGGTCGGCGCTCTCGCCCGTTGTGCCTGCCGGGTGCCGTCGCACCCGGCCGCCGCGCCGACCTCTCGATCCGGACACGCCATGCTGGCTTGGTTTCGCGCCCTGATGCCGCGGGAGGACCGGTTCTTCGATCTCTTCGAGCGTCACGCGCGGACGCTCGAGGACGGCGCGGCCGCCCTGCGAGGACTTCTCGACGGGACTCAGGCCGTCCCGTCGGCCTACGCGGCGATCGCGGCCCACGAGGACGCGGCCGACGGGATCACCCGCGAGGCGCTGCTGGCGGTCCGCCGGACCTTCATCACGCCGTTCGACCGCGGCGACATCCAGGCCCTGGTCGGCTCCCTCGACGACGCCATCGACCAGATGCTCAAGACCGCCAAGGCGGTCCAGCTCTTCGAGGTGACCACCTTCGAGCCGGCGATGCGCGAGATGGGCGCGGTCATCCAGGAGGCCGCGCAGGTCACCGCCGAGGCGCTGCCGAAGCTGCGGGCCCTCGGCGAGAACGCCGCCGCGCTGAACAGCCTGACCGAGCGCGTCATCGAGCTGGAGGGGCGGGCCGACGACCTGCACAATGACGGGCTGAAAGCCCTGTTCAAGGCCTCGGGGCGGGACCCCATGGCCTTCCTCGTCGGGTCCGAGCTGTACGGCCACCTGGAGAAGGTCATGGACCGGTTCGAGGACGTGGCGAACCAGATCAGCAGCATCGTCGTCGAACATGTCTGAGCCGCAGGTCGCCGCGTGACGCTCCTCGTCGTCCTCATCGTCCTCGCCCTGGTCTTCGACTTCCTGAACGGGCTGCACGACGCCGCGAACTCCATCGCCACGATCGTGTCGACGCGGGTGCTGGCGCCCCGCTACGCCGTGTTCTGGGCGGCGTTCTTCAACTTCGTGGCCTTCCTGGTCTTCGGCCTGCACGTCGCCGGCACGGTCGGCTCGGGCATTATCGACGTCGCGACGGTGGACGACCGGGTCATCATGGGCGCGCTCGGCGGCGCTATCACGTGGAATCTGGTCACGTGGTACGCCGGCATCCCGTCCTCCAGCTCCCACGCCCTGATCGGGGGCCTGCTCGGCGCCGGCATCGCCAAGGCGGGGGTCGGCGTGATCGTCTGGCCTGGCGTCATCGCCACCAGCGCCGCCATCGTCCTCTCGCCCGCCCTGGGCTTCGCCCTCGGGCTGCTGCTGATGCTGGCCGTCTCGTGGATCTTCGTCCGCTCGACGCCGCACGCCGTGGACCGCGTGTTCCGGGGCCTCCAGTTCGTCTCGGCCTCGCTCTACTCCCTCGGCCACGGCGGCAACGACGCCCAGAAGACCATGGGCATCATCGCGGCCCTGCTCTACGCCCACGGCGAGAGCGGGGCTTTCCACGTGCCCCTCTGGGTGGTGCTGTCCTGCCAGACCGCCATGGCCCTCGGCACCCTGATGGGCGGCTGGCGCATCGTCCACACGATGGGGTCGAAGATCACGCGGCTGTCGCCCATGCAGGGGTTCTGCGCCGAGACCGGCGGCGCCGCGACGCTGTTCGCCGCGACGGCCTTCGGCATCCCGGTCTCGACCACCCACACGATCACGGGCGCCATCGTCGGCGTCGGCGCCGCCCGCCGGGTCTCGGCGGTCCGCTGGAACGTCGCGCAGGGCATCGTGATCGCCTGGGTGATCACGATGCCGGCCGCGGCCCTGGTCGCGGCCCTGACCTACGCGGCGTCGGGCCTCGTCCTGCCGTAGCGGACGGGCGCGGCCGGATCCGGCACGGGGTCACCAGCGATGGTGCCAGCCGCCGTGGTGCCAGCCACCGTGCCAGCCCCGATGCCAGCCGCCGCGCCATCCCGCATGCCATCCCCCATGCCAGCCGGCATGGCGGAAGCCGCCCCAGCGATAGCCGCCGCCCCACGCGAAGCGTCGGTGCCAGCGGTAGCCGTAGTGCCACCGGTCGCCGACGCGCGGATAGACCGGAACGTAGACGAACGGCCTGTAGCCCAGATTCGGCCGGCACCAGCCGTAGACGTTGCGGTGGAAGCCGGGCCCGCAGCCGTCGCGCGCCTCGGCGCTCGAGCCGGCCAACAGAACCCCCGCGGCGAGCGCCACGGGCAGGACGAGAGTGCGGATCATGATTCAACTCCGGGAGTGTCTCCACGGGAACCCGGCCGCGGGGCCGGACGCGGAACGGGGGACGCGATCGAGCGTCCCGGCGTCTCAGTTCGGCCAGCAGCGGCGGCCGTAGGGGCCGATGTGGAAGCCCGCCGGGCACGAGCGGCCGCGGATGTAGCCGCCCCACTGGCCGCCGGTGCGGCAGCCGCCGTACGGGCCGCGATGGCCGTAGGGACCGCAGCCGCCGTAGACCTGGATGATCCGGGCGCCGTCGGCGCCGTCGGAGACGGCGTCCTGCACCAGCGGCAGCGCCGAGGCGGGCACCGCGAGGCTCACGACGAGGGCGGCGGGAGCGAGAACCTTCAACATCGGTGATCTCCTTCTGCTCGATCGGTCAGCGCGGCCCGGGGCCGGCTGCCGCCGCCGGGACGGAGGATCCGCCGCGGCGTGTGAGCGAAGGTTCGTCCGCGCGCGCTGCCCGGATGTGACCGGGGAGCGCCGTCCTGTAACGATGTGTAACGGCCGGTTGCGGGCCCGTTGCGGCCCGCCGTCAGGACAGGCTCGGCAGGGTCACGACGAGCCGCGCGCCGCCGTCCGCGCCGGCCTCCGCCACCACCGTGCCGCCGTGGGCCTCGGCGATCTGCCGGCTGATGGCGAGGCCCAGGCCTGTCCCGCCGGTCTGTCGGCTGCGCGAGCGCTCGACCCGGTAGTACGGGCTGAACACCGCCGTCCGCTCCGCCTCGGGAATGCCCGGCCCGTCATCCTCGACGACGATCCGGCACACCGTCCCGGCCCGGCTCACCCCCACCGCCACCGAGGAGCGTCCGAACTTGACGGCGTTCCCGATCAGGTTGGCCACGACCCGGCGCAGGGCGACCGCGTCACCGGCCACGGTGGCGTCCCGCACCTCCTCGCCGGTCAGGCTGATCGTGGCGCCCTGGGCGGCGTGCTCGGCCACCTCGACGGCGACGAGATCGGCGAGATCCACCGGCGCCCGGGTCGCCTCGACGGCGGTGCCGCGGGCGAACCCCAGGGACGCCTCGATCAGCTCGGTCATGGCGTCGAGATCCGCCACGAGCTTGTCCCGGAGCATCGGCTCCGCCACCACTTCGGCGCGGAGGCGCAGCCGCGTCAGGTAGGTCTTGAGGTCGTGCGAGATGGCGCCGATCAGCAGCGAGCGCTCGGCCATGAGGCCGGCGATCCGCTCCTGCATGCCCTGCACTGCCTGGGCGAGACGCCGGATCTCGGGCGCCCCCCGGGGCGCGCTCACCCGCTCCGGGGCGCGGCCGTCGAACCGGGAGACCGCGTCGGTGAGGCGGCGCAGCGGTGCGAGTTCGTGGCGCGTGCCGACCAGGACGAGACCGGCCGCCGCGGCGCCGAGCACCGCCACCCAGAGGCTCAGCGGCTGGCCGAACAGCCACGGCATGAGCGAGCGATGATGCTCGGCCGCGCTGATCACGGCGTACCGGCCGTCGGGCAGCCGGTAGGTCGCCAGCGCGAGGCGTCCGATCGGCCCGGCGCGCTCGGCCTGCGCGATGTTGGCCGGATCGACGCCGCGGCGCAGCAGGGCGGCGTCGGTGTAGGCCTGGACGCGGTCGGCCGGCTCGGCCGTCATCCGCCGGATCCGGGTTTCCAGGCGGGGCTCGCGGATCAGGTCGACGGTGTCGGGCGGCGCGTCGACGATCTCGGCCCGCAGCACCTCGCCGCTGACCGCCTTCAGGATGGCCGGCCTCTGGGCGGGATCCGCGTCGCGCAGCAGCGTCATGATGCCGGCGGCCTGGTCGACCCGCGGGAAGCGCGAGCCCGAGGGCAGCCGCTCCTCCCGGCGCTGCCAGTGATCCAGGGCCACGGTGGCGAGGACGAGCAGGGAGAGGGCGCCGAGCAGGAGCAGCATGATGCGCCCGAGGAGCCCGACGCGGCCCATCACGGCGTTCCGGAGCGGACCGGAGCGGCCAGGATGTAGCCGGCATTGCGCACGGTCTTGAGCAGGGACGCGGCCTGACTGCCCGAGGCGTCGAGCTTGTGCCGCAGGCGGCTGACCTGGACGTCGATGGTGCGGTCGAAGGCGTCAGCGGTCCGGCCCCGGGTCCAGTCGAGGAGCTGGTCGCGCGAGAGCACCCGCTGCGGCCGAGTGACGAAGCAGTGGAGCAGGTCGTACTCGGCGCTGGTCAGCGGGATCTCGGCGGCGGGATCGCCGGTGATCACGGTGCGGGCCGCGAGATCGACGACGAGGTCGGCGACACTGAGACGCTCGGAGGCGGCCGCGGCGGGATGGCCGCCGGCGCCATGGGCCCGTCGCAGGACCGCGCGGATCCGGGCCAGCAGGACCCGCGGGTTGAACGGCTTCGAGACGTAGTCGTCGGCGCCCATCTCCAGGCCGAGGACCCGGTCGATGTCCTCGTCCTTGGCGGTCAGCATCACGACGGGCGGCCCACCGGCGTCGCGGAGGCGGCGGCAGATGGAGAGGCCGTCCTCGCCGGGCAGCATCCAGTCGAGGACGACGAGGTCGGGCGCGGGGCCCGCCGCGATCAGGCGGTCGAGGGCCGCGCCGCCGTCGAGGGCGACGGCGCGGAACCCCTCGCCCTCCAGGTAGCCGGCGAGAAGGGCGCGGATGTCGGGATCGTCCTCGACGATGGCGATGGTGGTGCCCTCGTGCATGCGGCGAGCATAGGGGCGGCCGGTGGCACGGCAACGCGAAACTGCACAGTGTCACAAAACGTTACACGTCCCGATCCGGACACCGAGCCCGCGCCCACCGTCACGCGCTCGCTTTCTCGTCTCGCCCCCGAAGACACACGAGAAGACACCCATGACGAAGACCTACACCATCGCGGCCATCCCCGCGGACGGCATCGGCGTCGAGGTCATCGCCGCCGGCATCGAGGTGCTCGACGCGCTGGCCGAGAAGACCGGCTCCTTCGCCTTCCAGTTCGACCATTTCGATTGGGGATCGGACTACTACAAGAGGCACGGCGCGATGATGCCGGCCGACGGCCGTGACCAGATCCGGAACCACGACGCGATCTTCTTCGGCGCGGTCGGGGCGCCGGACGTGCCCGACCACATCACCCTCTGGGGCCTGCGGCTCGCGATCTGCCAGCCCTTCGACCAGTACGCCAACGTCCGCCCGACCCGGATCCTGCCGGGCATTACCAGCCCGCTGCGCCACGTCTCGGGTCCGGAGCTCGACTGGGTGATCGTGCGGGAGAACTCGGAGGGCGAGTACGCCGGCGTCGGCGGACGGGTCCACCAGGGCCATCCCAACGAGGTCGCCACCGACGTCTCGATGATGACCCGCTCGGGGGTCGACCGGATCATCCGCTACGCGTTCGAGCTCGCCCGCTCCCGCCCGCGCAAGCTCCTGACCGTCGTCACCAAGTCGAACGCCCAGCGCCACGCAATGGTGATGTGGGACGAGATCGCCGCCGCGGTCGCGAAGGACTTCCCGGACGTGACCTGGGACAAGATGCTGGTCGACGCCATGACGATGCGCATGGTGACGAAGCCCGAGACCCTCGACACGATCGTGGCGACGAACCTGCACGCGGACATCCTGTCGGACCTCGCGGCGGCGCTCGCCGGGTCGCTCGGCATCGCGCCGACCGCCAACATCAACCCGGAGCGGACCTACCCGTCGATGTTCGAGCCGATCCACGGCTCGGCCTTCGACATCGCCGGCAAGGGCATCGCCAACCCGGTCGCGACCTTCTGGACGGCGTGCCAGATGCTGGAGCACCTCGGAGAGAAGCCGGCGGCCGACAGGCTGATGCGCGCGGTCGAGCGGGTCACCGCGGATCCGAACCTGCACACGCCGGACCTCGGTGGCACGGCGACGACCCGTCAGGTCACCGACGCGGTCATCGCGGCGATCCGGGGCGACAACGCCTGAGGCGTGCCCGGGTGCCCGGGCGGCGTCAGGGCGCCTCGCTCGCGAGATCCGGGCTCCGGGTGCCGCAGGCCCGGCAGAAGCGCTCGAAGGTGCTCTTGCGCTGCGCGCAGGACGGGCAGTGCGCGAAGATGCCGAGCCCGCAATGGGGGCAGAAATTCGTGCTCGCGTCGTCGAGGGCGATCGGCCGCTCGCAGCCCGGGCACGCCTTCTTGGCGAGGCGCGCCAGGGCCTGGTCGGTGGCGATCTCGGTCCGCCGCTCGGCGTCCGGGCGCGCCTCCACCACGGCCTGCCGGGCGCGGTAGGCGTGCAGCGCGTTGATCGCCGCCCGGCCCGCGACCAGGGTGACGATCACGCCGACGCCGTACTGCACGTAGCCGCCGTAGCTCGGCATGTAGGGCACGAGCTCGACGAAGAACGCGAAGGCCGCCGCGAAGGCGAAGCCCCACACGAAGGGCCAGTTGCGGGTGCGGCGGCGCTTGAGCAGGAGCCATCCGGCGAGGGCCAGCAGCGGCAGCGTCAGGGCGAGGCGATAGCCGAAGACGCGCAGCTCCTGGCCGCGCTCGGCCGCGTCGAGGCGCGTCTGCGCGGCGGCCCGCAGATCGGTGTCCACGCGCAGCTGCGCCGCCTCGCTCTCCGACAGGTCGAGCCCCGTCCGCGCCAGGGCCGCGAGCCGCTCCTCGATGGTGCGCTCGGCGGCCTTCAGCGCGTCGAGCTGCTGCGTGCGCGCGATGAGCCCGGGATCCTGGTCGACCCGCTGCGTGGCGTCGCGGGTCTTCAGCCAGTTGGCGAAGGTCTCGCGCGCGCCCTCGGAGGCGGCCTGCGCAGCCTCGAGGGCGAGCTGGTCCTGCTCGACCGTCCGGCGGTTGTCGTCCTGCTCCCGGCGGATCTGCTTGAGGGCCTCGGCCGACGCCGTGCCCTGGTCGGTGTCGAGGAACTGGTCGAGGGTGTAGCGGTGCTCCACCTGCGGCAGATCGCCGACGACCAGCGATCCGAGTCCGATCAGGAACCACGCGAAGACCAGCGCGACGAGCCAGAGCGCCAGCGTGAACCAGCGCTCGGAGAGCCTTGAACCGGACCGCACGCGAATCGACCTCACTCAAAACCGAAGCGGGTCCTTATACCGCGTGACGCCCCCGGGATATGCCGGCTGATCCGGCGGCGGGACCCGCGGGCGCGATCGCTGGCATCCGCCCGGGTGCGGCGTTGCGCCCGGGAACGTCGCTGACCGCGCCGCCTTTCCCGGCGGTGTGCTCGGCGGAGCGCGCTGCCCCTCCAATCCGGACGTATCGACATGCTGACACTCGCGCGCGGATCGGCGACGCTCCTGGCACTCTCTGCTGTCCTGGCCGCAGGGCCGGCCCTGGCTCAGGGCAAGCCCCTGCCGCCGCCCGCCACTGACGCGATGCCGCCCGTGGAGCTGACGATCAGCCTGAAGGACGGCAAGCCGGTCTGCGACCCGGCCGAGCTCAAGCTTCCGGCCGACACCAACGTCGCGCTGAAGATCGTGAGCAGCGCCGACGCGCCGGTGACGATCACCGCGCCCGGGCAGTTCGAGAACGGCCTCGTGCTGCACGCCGACGGAGACCTCGTGCATGTCGCCAGCGAGAAGGGCTACACGGTCAAGCAGAACGGCAAGGGCACGCTGCGCCTGCGGACGATGAAGGCCGGGCAGGAGGAGTACGCCTGCACCAGCACGCGCAACGCCGACGCGCCCTTCAAGGGCAAGCTCGTCCTGAGCCCGCCCGCGAACTGAGCCCCTGAGCACCGGCGCGGCCATGGCCGAGGATCGCTCCGACGGGCGGCTCAGCATCTACTACGACGGCGGCTGCCCACTGTGCCGGGCCGAGATCGACCAGTATCGCCGGTGCGCCGGCGCGGACCGGCTCGCCTTCGTCGATGTCGGCTCCGGGGCGCCCGAGCCGGCGCTCGGCGCGGATCTCGACCGAGCCCGGGCCCTGCGCCGTTTCCATGTCCGGACCGCGGACGGGCAGCTGATCTCCGGCGCCGCCGCGTTCGTGCGCCTCTGGCAGACAATGCCCGGCTGGCGCTGGCTCGGCCGCCTGGTTGACCTGCGCGTCCTCGGTGTCCGGCCGATTCTGCCGGTCGCCGAGCTGGCCTACCGGCTGTCGCTGCCGCTGCGGCCGCGCCTGGCCCGGCTGATGGCCCGCCGCCGGTGAGCCGATGGCGACCCGCTGCGTCCACTATGTCGGCTTCCGGGACGACCGGTACTGGAACGCCTACCGGATCTTCGGCGGCCCGCGCGTGATCCACCGGCGCTGGGATTTCTACGCGACCCGCGACGTCGGGCCGGACGACGTGGTGGTGTTCGCCGAGGGTGACGAGACGCAGCCCGTCGCGGACAGGAACGCCACGGACCTCGACGAGCGCTGGCTGTAGCGGTCACGCGGGGCGTGCCCCTGCCGGGAAATGGGCTCCCGCGGATGCCGCCGCGTCTCCGTGCCGGAGGAAACCCCAGCACCTTAAGAGGTATTGCGTCCCCACAACAATTCGCGAGAGTAGCGGTGAGCTTCCACTCGCAATCGAGGAGGTCCGCGGTGGTCGAGATCCGTATATCGGAGGACAACGACGGCCGCTGGACGGTCTACGCGCCGGGGCTGGTGGTCACCGATCTAACGCACGAGGAAGCCCAGGCGTTCGCGGCGAGCTACCGGCGCGTCACCGCAGCGTGATCGGGAGAAGCCGGCGCGGCCGTGCCGGCGGGTTTGCGTGGATCCCCGGAGGGATGTCACGCCGCCGCGAGCACGGCGCTGTCGCAGCGCGGGGCACGAAAAAACCGCCACGGCCGGAGCCGGGCGGTTCGAGGTGATCTCGCTGGGGGAATGTCGAGACCTCGTCTACGCGCGGGATGGCAGCGCGGTTCCGGTCTCCAGGTCGAACGGTGCCCCCTGAGGCCCGGACGACCACTCCTACCGCCGTGCCTCCTCGCCGCTCCGTGATCGCATGGCTCGCCACAGCCGAGGAAACGGCGGCACAGCGCCGGGGCCGGTCGGTCGAACGGGGCGACCGATACGCGGACAGTGGGTCGGGCTTTGACGGCCCGAGAGGCGGGACGGGCGCCCGCATCCTCGGTCCGCAGATCCCGCACCCCAGAAACAACAAAGCCCGCCAATGCGTTGGCGGGCTGCTGTCAGGCATTTGGTGCCCAGGAAAGGACTCGAACCTTCACCTCTCGCGAGACTGGTACCTGAAACCAGCGCGTCTACCAATTCCGCCACCTGGGCTCGCCGTCGGCCATCGGCCGGCGACGGCTCCGTTTAGGCAACGGAGCCGCCGGCGTCAATCGCGATTTCAGCCCTGCGGCCACTCCCGGATGTCGACGAAGTGTCCGGTGACCGCCGCGGCCGCCGCCATGGCTGGGGACACGAGGTGCGTGCGTCCGCGGGGACCCTGGCGGCCCTCGAAGTTGCGGTTCGACGTCGAGGCGCAGCGCTCGCCCGGACGCAGCTTGTCCGGGTTCATGCCGAGACACATCGAGCAGCCCGGCTCGCGCCAGTCGAAGCCCGCCGCCTTCAGGATCTTGTCGAGACCCTCGGCCTCGGCCTGCGCCTTCACGAGGCCGGAGCCCGGCACGATCATCGCCGAGACGCCCTCGTGCACCTTCCGGTCGCCGACGACCCGCGCGACCTCGCGCAGATCCTCGATGCGGCCGTTGGTGCAGGAGCCGATGAAGATCCGGTCCAGGGTGATGTCGGTGATCCGGGTGCCCGGCGTCAGGCCCATGTAGGCGAGCGCCTTCTCCTTCGACTGCCGCTTGTTCTCGTCGGCGATCTCGGACGGGTCCGGGATGCGGCCCTGGATCGAGATCACGTCCTCGGGGCTCGTGCCCCAGCTGACGATCGGCGGCAGGTTGGCCGCGTCGAGACGCACCTCGCGGTCGAAATGCGCGCCGGCGTCGGTGACGAGGCTCTCCCAGTAGCGGCGGGCCGCGTCGAAGGCCGCGCCCTTCGGCGCCTTCGGGCGGTCCTTCACGTAGGCGAAGGTCGTCGCGTCGGGGGCGACCATGCCGGCGCGGGCACCGCCCTCGATCGACATGTTGCAGATCGTCATCCGGCCCTCCATCGAGAGCGCGCGGATCGCCTCGCCGGCATACTCGATGACGTGGCCGGTGCCGCCGGCGGTCCCGATCTCGCCGATGATCGCCAGGATGATGTCCTTCGCGGTCACGCCGGGCGGCAGCGTGCCATCGACGGAGACGCGCATGTTCCGGGCCTTGCGCTGCACCAGGGTCTGAGTGGCGAGCACGTGCTCGACCTCCGAGGTGCCGATGCCGTGGGCCAGCGCGCCGAAGGCGCCGTGCGTCGAGGTGTGCGAATCGCCGCACACGATCGTCTGGCCGGGCAGCGTGAAGCCCTGCTCCGGGCCGATGATGTGGACGATGCCCTGGCGGCGGTCGAGGGCGTCGTAGAACTCGATGCCGAAGTCTCGCACGTTCTCGGCGAGCGCCTCGAGCTGCGTGCGGCTCTCGGGATCCTCGATGCCCTGCGAGCGGTCCGAGGTCTGGACGTTGTGGTCCACGACGGCCAGCGTCTTCTCCGGATGGCGCACCTTGCGGCCGGCCACGCGAAGACCCTCGAAGGCCTGCGGGCTCGTCACTTCGTGGACGAGGTGCCGGTCGATGTAGAGGAGGCTGGAGCCGTCCGGCTGGACATCGACGACGTGGTCGTCCCAGATCTTGTCGTAGAGGGTGCGCGGGCTGGTCATCGGTCTTCGTCTTCGGCGATTGGGGTCGGTGCAGAACTCTCGCGATGATGCGTGGTCCTTAGTAGGCATCGCGCGCGGTTTTCGAAAGAGGCGAGCCCTGTGCCGGCCGAACGGCCGCCCGGCTGATCGGCGCGGTTGTCACCGCCGGCCGCTCCTGCGCGCTGGCGCCCCACCCCGCACAGGCTCTATGGCGGGACGGGGGAGGCGGCCGACACCGACGCGCGGCCGAACGAGGGAGTGAACGATGGCTGAGGCCCCGGTCGAGATCCTGTTGCTCCGGAAGATGCACCCGTTGGTGGAGAAGGCCTTCGCGGGGCGGTACGGGGTCCACCGGCTGGCGGAGGCCGCGAACCCGGAGGCCCTGCTCGCCGAGATCGGCCCGCGGATCCGGGCGCTCTGCGTCGGCGGCGGGGTGGACGGGGCGCTGATGGACCGGCTGCCGAACCTCGAGCTGATCGCGAATTTCGGCGTGGGCTACGACGCCGTCGACGCCGCTGGGGCGCAGCGGCGCGGCATCGTCGTCACCAACACGCCGGACGTCCTCACCGACGAGGTCGCCGACCTCGCCCTCGGCCTCACCCTCGCCACCCTGCGGCGGATCCCCCAGGCCGACCGCTACCTGCGAGACGGCCACTGGCCCAAGGCGCCCTTCCCGCTCACGGCATCGCTGCGCGGGCGGCGGGTCGGCATCCTCGGTCTCGGCCGGATCGGGCGGGCGATCGCCCACCGCCTGGAGAGCTTCGGCGTCGCGATCGACTATCACGGCCGCAGCCGGCAGGCCGACATACCCTACACATA
Organism: Methylobacterium sp. 285MFTsu5.1; assembly: GCF_000383455.1. Classification (NCBI taxonomy): domain Bacteria; kingdom Pseudomonadati; phylum Pseudomonadota; class Alphaproteobacteria; order Hyphomicrobiales; family Methylobacteriaceae; genus Methylobacterium; species Methylobacterium sp. 285MFTsu5.1. Next base: position 37,264 of record NZ_KB911299.1, read on the forward strand.
TCACGATACGCTGATCGGCCTCGCCCGTGCGGTCCACATCCTGATCATGGTGGCGCCCGGCGGTGCCGACACGCGCAACCTCGTGGACGCGGCCGTGCTGGAGGCGCTCGGTCCCGAGGGCATCCTGATCAACGTCGCCCGGGGCACCCTCGTCGACGAGGCGGCGCTGACCGCGGCGCTGAAGGCGGGCACGATCCTCGGCGCCGGCCTCGACGTCTTCGAGAACGAGCCGCACGTGCCCGCGGACCTCGCCGCCCTCGACAACACGGTGCTGCTGCCGCATGTCGGGTCGGCCTCCGAGCACACCCGCGCGGCGATGGCCCAGCTCGTCGTCGACAACGTCGTCTCGTGGTTCGAGGGACGGGGTCCGCTGACGCCCGTCGCCGAGACACCCTGGAGACCGACCGCGTGAGACAGGCTAAGGCCGCCCTGCTGGCCGCATCGGCGCTGATCGCGACCGCCGCGATCGTCCGGCCGGCCGCCGCCCAGGACGTGCCCGCCGCCACCGAGGAGGCCGCACCGCCGTCCCCTCCTCCGGCCGCGGAGACGCTCGCGGCGCCCCCGGCTCCGACCGCGCCGCCGAGCCTCCCCGAGAAGCTCGGGCAGGTGCCTGGAACCTGGGACCTGTCGCGGGACGGCACCAACCGCCGCTGCGTCATGACGCTGGTGCTCGACAGCGGCGAGGCGGGGCAGCGGCTGCGCTTCCCGGCCGGATGCCGACGGGCCCTGCCGGTCCTGAACGGGGTCGCCGGCTGGCTCTTCGTCGACGGGGCCGTCCGCCTCGTCGACCGCAACGTCCGCCCGGTCCTCGATTTCGCCAAGCGGCCGGACCAGCGCAGCCTCGTCGCCCAGGCCGAGGGCGGCGAGCGCTACAGTCTCGTTCCCCTCGACATCGTCGCGATGCGGCCGGCCGACGCGGCGGCGGCGCCCGAGACCGCGCCGACGGATCCGGCGAGCCCGGCACCCTCCCCGCTCCAGACCGCGGCCCCGGTGCCGGCCGAGCTGCAGCCGCCGCCGACCGCCTCGACCGCCTCGGCGGGGCCGGCGCCGGGGCTCTACGCCCTCGACCGCTTCCAGCAGCGCGATACCTGCCGGATCAACCTCGACGGGGTCGGCGGCGGCGTGCACATCGTCCCCGGCTGCCACGACAGCGGCCTGGAGGTGTTCGATCCGGTGCGCTGGCGCTACGCGAAGGGCCGGATGACGCTGACCGCCAAGCGGGGCCACAGCATCGACCTCGTGCCGAGCGGCGACGGCCGGTGGCGGCGCGATCCCGAGGTCGGCACCACCTTCGTCCTGCGCCGCGTCGATTGAGCGCACCGCGCGACGGCGGCCGCGCGCTCGATGACGGGCGCGTCAGCGCGACGAGCCGCGCCCGTCCTGGACCGGCAGCATCCGCTCCAGCAGACCGTCGCGGCGGATCACCAAGTGCCACGCCGTGCCGGCGATGTGCAGCAGGACCAGGGCGTAGACGAGCCACTGGCCGAACACGTGGATCGACTCGAAGATCTTCTGCGTCGCGTCGTCCTTCGGCAGTCCCGGGATCGTGAACAGCCAGAAGTACGGCGTGTCGCGCCCGGACAGCGCGCTCAGCAGGTAGCCGCTGATCGGCATGATTAGGAAGATCGCGTAGAGCAGGAAGTGGTTGACGCGCCCGATCAGCGTCAGGAGCCGGGGCGCATGCGGGTCCGGCGGCGCCGGCCGGATCATCCGCCAGAGGATCCGCACAACCACGATCGCGAGGATCGTCAGGCCGACCGACTTGTGCAGCACGAACATGCTGCCCTTGGCGGGTGTCGGCGGCAGGCTGATCGCGACCCAGGCGAGCGGCAGCACCGCCAGGACGAGGGCGGCGTTCAGCCAGTGCAGCGCCTGCGAGACCGGATGGTAGCGTGGCAGTCCGGATGCCGTGACGTAGGTGGCGGGCAGCGCGGTCGGCGCCTTGCCGGCCGTGAGCGGAGAGCCTGACATGATCCCTCGCGGAAGAGCGTGGTCCCCCTCCGATCTAGGGCCCGCCTCAGGCCGGGGGAGTCTTCCGTCAGCCGGATGCGCCGGACGAGGCCGTCCGCGACACGTCGAGCAGGGCTGCGAGTTCCGCGGCCGCGGCGCGCAGCCGGATCGCCACGGTCTCGTCGACGATGCGGCCGTCCACCAAGTCGTCCGACCCGGCATAGACCGAGGTCGGCGCGACGTGGGCCGCGAAGAAGCCGAACAGGGGTCGGAGCCCGTGCTCGACCACCAGGGCGTGGCGCAGGCCCCCGCCCGTCGCGGTCAGCGCCACCGGCATGCCGATCATCCGGGCCGGGTCGACGAAGTCGAAGACGTGTTTGAACAGCCCGGCATAGCCGCCCTGGTAGACAGGCGTCCCGACGATCAGCGCGTCCGCCGCCTCGATCGCCTCGACGAGGCGCGCGGCGGGCGCCGAGAGATCGTCGCGCTGCGTCGCGCCGAGGCCCGGGCCGGCATCCATCAGGTCGTACACGGCGAGGTCGATCCCGCGCAGGCGACCGAGTTCGGCGCCGAGGGCCTCGACCAGGATGCGGGTGCGCGAGGGTCGCTTGGCGCTGCCCGAGAAGGCGACGACGCGGGCACGGCTGGGCTTCACACTCGACTCGACACTCACCACGAAACCTTCCGCCGCAGCACGCCCTGATCCGGGACTCCGAACACCCTGGCGCATGCGCGGCACGCGACGCGGGTCGATTCGACGGTAACGCATTCCCGCGCCGGATAAAGCCTCGGCGCGGCCGCGCGGGCGGCGGTTCGGCGGGACCATCTCGGCGGATCCGTCATCCGCGGAGCCGCCAGACGTGGCTGCGCTTGATCTCGGAATCCTCCAGCGCGCGCGAGACCGGAACCTCGTAGGTCGCGAGGCAGTCGAGGCGGTCCCGCGGAAGGTAGGTGCGGCCCGGATCGCCGATCAGCACGGTGACGCCGCGCGCCTGCAGGCGAACGAGCCAGGCGGTCACGGCCTCGGCGAGGTCGCGCTCGTAGAACACGTCGGCCGCCAGTACGAGGTCGGCCCGGGGATCCGTGGCGAGGAGATCGTCGGCGATCGCGGCGACGCGGTCGCCGACGCCGTTGGCCGCGGCGTTGAGCCCGATCGCCGCGACGGCGAAGGGGTCGAGGTCGCTGGCGACGACGTGGCGCGCCCCGGCGCGGGCCGCCGCGATCGCGACGAGGCCGGACCCCGAGGCGAAATCCACCGCGCGCGCGCCGTCCGCGACGTCCGGGTTGTCGAGGACGTAGCGGGCGAGCGCCTGGCCGCCCGCCCAGGCGAACGCCCAGAACGGCGGCGGCAGCCCGATCGCCTGCAACTCCTCCTCGGTCCGCTGCCAGAGATCGGTCGCCTCGTCGGCGACGTGCAGGCGGATCTCGGGCGCGTGGGGGACGGGCAGCAGGCGGGTGTTGGCGCGGATGAAGCCGGCGGGATCGTCCGGTGCGCGCACGGTCAGGCCTCCAGCAGGTCGCGCCACACGGCGCGGACCTGGTCGGTCACCGCGGTCTCGGTGAAGCCCCCGGTCTCGATCCGCGCTCGCGCGGCCGCGCCCAGGCCGGCGACGAGACCGGCATCGCCGCTCAGGCGCGCCAGGGCGGCGGCCAGAGCCGGCGCGTCGTCCGGGGGAACGAGCAGGCCCTCGACGCCGTCGCGCACGAGGCTGCGGCAGCCCGGGACGTCGGACGCGACCAGCGTCCGGCCGCAGGCGGCGGCCTCCAGCAGCGTCCGCGGCAGGCCCTCCCCCCCGCGCGAGGGCAGGCAGGCGACGTGGTGGCCGGCCCAGACCCCCGCGACGTCGGTCGTCGGCCCGTGCCAGACGATGCCGTCGCGGCTCCAGGCGCGCAGGGTGTCGGCGCCGATCGCCCGCCGGTTCGACGGGTCCGGCGCGCCGTACAGCGCCAGCTCCACCGGCGCGCCCTGGCTCCGAGCGAGGCGGACGGCCTCGACGGCGACGTCGATCCCCTTCGACCACAGCATCCGGGCGACGACGGCCACCCGCAGCGGCGGCATCGGCGGCAGCGGCTGCGGGACGAGGATTGCGGGATCGACGCCGGCGCCGCCCACCACGGTCACCGACCGGTCGAGCGGGTCCAGGCCCAGGGCCAGGGCGTCGTCGGGGTTCTCGAAGAGGAAGCGCGTCCGCGACGAGGCCAGCGGCCCCCGGATCAGCGCCCGCAGGGCGAGGCGCGCCGCCCGGCCGAGGCGGTCGCTCCGGGCGCCGACGAGGCCGAGGCCGGTCAGGGCGAAGACGCGGGACGGGATGCCCGCCATGGCGGCGGCCGTGCCGCCGACCAGGATGCCGCGCAGGGCGATGCAGTGGACGATGTCGGTCTTCAGCGCCTTCAGGATCGCGGCGAGCTGCCCGGCCGCGTAGCCCGCGGCCATCGGGTTGAGGCTCGCCCGCTCGGCCTCCAGGTTGACGACCTGCGCGCCGGTCGCCTCGATGGCGGCCCGGTGGAGGCGGACCCGCGTCACCACCGCGACCGAGAGACCCATGCCGACGGCGGCGCGGGCCATCGGAAGGAAATGCGAGGCGAAGAACCAGTCCTCGGTCACCACGAAGACCAGGCGGCGCATCGGAACGGGCAGGTTCCCGGGTTCGGCATCGGACTGCATCCGTCCCCTCTAGCACGGCGGCGGGGCCCGTCCTGCGACGGATGTGCAGGCCCGGAACGGCGATCCCGTGCCGCCGGTTGTCCAAGGCCTTCTCGCCGGGCGAGGCAGCCCGGCGGCGTCGATGGGAGGGGCTGTTCATGGCGTGCGTCGAGACGGCGGAGAGCGGCGGAGACCTCCGCGCCGCGGCCGAGGAGGCCGGGCTCGTCTACGTCGATGACGGCCGGCCCGGGCTGACCCGCCGCCGCAGCGGCACCGGCTTCCGCTACTGCGACGCGAAGGGCGCGCCGGTGCGCGACAGGGCCGTGCTGGCCCGCATCCGCGGCCTCGCGATCCCGCCGGCCTACACGGATGTCTGGATCTGCCCCCGCCGCAACGGCCACATCCAGGCGACGGGCCGCGACGCCAAGGGGCGCAAGCAGTACCGCTACCACCCGGACTTCCGGCAGGCGCGGGAGGCCAACAAGTTCTCGCGGATCATGGCCTTCGCGGACGCGTTGCCGGGCATCCGCCGGCGCGTCGACGCCGACATGAGGCGGCCGGGCCTGCCCCGCGACAAGGTGCTGGCCACCGTGGTCCACCTGCTGGAGACCACGCTGATCCGCGTCGGCAACGACGATTACGCGCGGACCAACAAGAGCTACGGCCTGACGACCCTGCGCGACCCCCACGTCCGGATCGAGGGTTCGGCCCTGTCGTTCCGCTTCAAGGGCAAGAGCGGCAAGACCTGGGACGTGTCGCTGAAGGACCGGCGGGTCGCCCGGATCGTCAAGGCGTGCCAGGACCTGCCGGGCCAGGAGCTGTTCCAGTATCTCGACCCGGACGGCACCCAGCGCGACGTCACCTCCTCGGACGTGAACGCGTACCTGCGCGAGATCACCGGCGAGGATTTCACCGCCAAGGATTTTCGGACCTGGGCCGGCACGGTGCTGGCGGCGCTGGCGCTGCGGGAGTTCGAGAGCTTCGACAGCGAGGCCGGAGCCAAGCGCAACATCCGCGCGGCCATCGAGAACGTCGCGGGCCGCCTCGGCAACACGCCGACGATCTGCCGCAAGTGCTACATCCACCCGCAGATCCTCGACTGCTACCTGGAGGGCGGCCTGCTCCTGCAGGTGAAGGACGCGGTCGAATCGGAGCTGAGCGAGGACCTGTCGAGCCTGCGGCCCGAGGAGGCGGCGGTGCTGGGACTCCTGCAGGCGCGCCTCTCTGCCGCCGAGGACGCCGTCAAGGCCGGAGGTCGGGTCAAGCCGGCGGGCGCGCGGAAACGCGGGGCGAAGACGCCAGAGCGGTCCAAGAGCGGGACGGCGGCCAAGCGCGCGTCCGGAGCCCGGAAGGCGGCCGCGGCCGCTTAGGGGGGCGGTCTCGCCGAGATCGCCCGATCCCCCTCTCAGTGCCGGGACTGGTTGTCGTTGCCCGAGGACCGGTTGTCGGTGCCGCGCCGAACCTGATCGCTGGAATCGACCACGGGGGCCAGGCCGAGCTGGCGGGCCAGCGAGACGAGGTCCTTGAGCCGGCCGGTCTGGGTCTTGCGCCGCAGGTTGAGCCGGTGGGTCTCCACCGTGCGCACGCTGAGCGCCAGCCGCCGCGCGACCTCCTTGTTGCTGAACCCGGAACTCAGAAAGCGCAGCACCTCGGCCTCGCGGGGCGTCAGCCCGAGGCTCTCGCCGGCCTCCGGCGGCATCGCCACCGGCTGCTCCGGCGGGACCAGCACGTCCGAGCCCTCCGCCAGCGCCAGCAGCGCCGCGCCGAGGTCCCGCGGCGACTTGGAGCGCGCCACGAAAGCGTCGGCGCCGGCGGCCAGCAGGGCGCGCAGGTCGTCCGCCGTCAGCGCGCCGAAGGCGACCAGCGTGCGCAGCGCCGGCTGGCGCTCCTTCAAGGCGACGATGCGGGCGATCCCGTCGGCCAGCCGGATCTCGTCGAGGAAGACCAGGGCGACGCTGCTGCCGGCGTCGGCGCGATCGAGATCGGCCTCGCCGATGGTGTGGAATTCGGGCATGTGCTCGAGGGTGGCGCGAACCGTCGCGCTCAGGTCCTCCGGCTCATCCAGGATCAGGACGCCAACGGCCGTACTCATGACCTCGCACCTCTCTCTCCCGGCTTGATACAGGCGGCCGGGATCGAAGGCGAAGTTCCAAGATCCGTTCCAGCAACAACTCGCGAATATTAAGCTTTATATTGGCCGAATCGCTCCCCAGAAACGGATACTCGGCGAATCAATGCGCCGATCTGGGACGACGGTGGGACACCGCTCGACGGACTGTGCCGATCCGGGACGGGCGGTCCGGCTCAGCCCGCGACGGCGCGGATACCCTCGCTGTGATCCGGCACCACCCGGTTCCGGCCGCCGCCCTTCGCCGCGTAGAGCGCGACATCGGCCCGCTTGACCAGGGCCTCGACGCTGTCGCCGTCGCGCCACGTGCTGACGCCGAAGCTGCAGCTCAGCGCGATCGGACCCCGCGTCCCGCTGATCCGCAGGGCCTGGACGTCGGCGCGCAGGCGCTCGGCCTGCGCCACGGCCTCCGCGAGCCCGCGGCCGGGCAGGATGACCGCGAATTCCTCGCCGCCGAGGCGTCCCGCGATCCCGGCACCGGCGATCAGCTCGGCCACGGCCTTGATCGCCACGTCGCCGACATCGTGCCCGTGCTCGTCGTTGATGCGCTTGAAGTGATCGATGTCGAGGAGGATCGCCGAGACGGCGCCCGGCCTCGGGTCCCGTGCCGCGGCGGCCCGCGCGCGCTTGAAGAAGGCGCGCCGGTTGTAGGAGCCGGTCAGCGGGTCCGTCTCGGCGAGGCGGATCAGCTCCTCCTGCATGGTGGTCAGGCGCTCGGCCGCGCGCAGGCGCGCGTTCAGCTCCTCGGCGCTCGGCGGCTTCTCGATGAAGTCGTCGGCGCCGCTGTCGAGGGCCTCGGCCAGGCTGCGGACGTTGCGGGCCGACGACATGGTGATGACGTGCAGCGGCCCGCGGGATTCGGCGAGGAGCCGGGCCGACCAGCAGAGTTCGAGCCCGCAGAGCGGCCGCACCTCCAGGCTGGTGATGAGGACCCGGACCGCGGGCGTCGCCGCCAGGAACTCCAGCGCCCGCTCCGAATCCGTGAACGGGTGCACCGCGTGGCCGCGCGGCTCGATCAGGGACGCGATGATCTGCAGCACGACGCGGCTCGAGTCGACGATGACGATCTGCATGGCCTGACCCGCACCCGATATCCGCGGTGTAAGCTGGAAGGCTTAACCGCCCCCCAACGGAGCTGAACCCCGGTATGAGCGTGGCCATTACCACTCCGGATCGGCGCTATATCGTTGTCCGGGCGCGTCTGTGGCGCCGCGCGAATCCCGACCTGTCGGAAACTTGTCGGGCCGCGCTGGTGCAGCGCCTGATGGCGGCGCGCCGGGGCGTGAAGGAGGCCAAGCGGGCCGAGCGCGCGGGCGAGCCGGGCGCCGCGGAGGCGCTCGCCGCCGCCAGGGCCGAGGTCGATGCGGCGAAGGTCGGACTCGGCGAGCGCGGGCCGGTCTGGTGGACGGACGGCGCGCCCGACCTCAACCGGCACCTCGTCCGCAACACGCCCTACGCGGCGTGGTTCGCGACGCTCAGCGCCGGGGAACCTGAACCGCGATGACCCGGGCCCCGGCGACCGGGTCGGCCCCGACGGCGCGCGCGCCGCGGCGGCCGTAGGGGGCAGCGTTGATCACCGTCAGGGTCGGCTCGGCCGCCGGAGCGGCCTGGATGCCGGTCACCGTCGGGACGCCGTAGGTGCCGTAGCTCCAGGGCGTAGGCACGATCTGGGTCGGGCGCGGCACGCGGGTCAGCGGGGCGCCGATATAGGTGCCCCGCACGAACTCGCCGGCAAAGCCCGGATCGGCGGCGTAACCGGGCGCGTAGGCGACCGGAGCGTAGGGATCGGCGCTCCGGAAGGTCTGCGCCGACGCGGGCGCCGCCGCCGCCAGAGCGAGCAGGGTCACGATCGTCCGGTTGGCCATGGGTCCGGCTCCGAGGGGTGTCGGCGGGCGCGGTGCGCGCCGGGTGCGGGGCCAACAGACCGGATCACCGGCCGTTCCGCGTCTCCAGTCGCGCAGAGTGCGTAACGGTCCCGTCATGCCCAGCAGATCGGCCCCCGGGTGCGCACCGGTCAGCGGCAGGTGGTGATCCGCCGGACCACCCAGCCCTCGCCCTCGATCCACAGACGGCGGCGGGCCCGGCTGCAGGTGACGTCGTCCTCCCGCTCCGCCGATACGGGATGAACCTGCGGGTTGGCCTCGGCGACTTTGGTCTCGGCCGGGCCGTTAGCGGCCTGGGCCGCGAGCGGAACGGCGAGCATGACGGTGCCGGCTGCGGCGGCAGCGATCGTACGGAGTTTCATCGGGGAGAAGCGCCCTGCGGCCATGCTTGGAGGTTTGGTCCAGGAATGCGCGGGCCGGCGGTTCGGTTGCATCCCGGTTGTGTCGATCGCGACGGCCCGTGCGCTCGCTCACATCGCCGGTGGCGCCACACGGGCTGACGCCCGGCCACGACACCTGGCCACGACACTTGGCCACCTTGCCCGGCCGCGGCGCTTAGACTTCCCGGCTTTCACGGGTAAGGAAGAACAAAACCGGACGCGCCGGTGCCCAGCCGTCCTGCGATACCGCCCATCGCGGGCCGCGGCACGGTCCACGAAGCAGGGTTCATGAGCAAGTCGAAGCCTCCGACCAACGCGCTCCTGACACCGGAGAAGCGCACCGAGGACGTCGATCAGACGATCCGCCCCCTGAGCCTGTCCGAGTTCATCGGTCAGCGCGCGGCGCGGGCGAACATGCAGGTGTTCATCGAGGCGGCGAGGAAGACCGGGCAGGCGCTCGACCACGTGCTGTTCGTCGGGCCGCCGGGCCTGGGCAAGACCACGCTCGCGCAGATCGTGGCGCGCGAACTCGGCGTGAACTTCCGCTCGACCTCCGGGCCGGTCATCGCCAAGGCCGGGGATCTGGCCGCCCAGCTCACCAACCTGGAGGAGCGCGACGTCCTGTTCATCGACGAGATCCACCGGCTCAACCCGGCGGTCGAGGAGATCCTCTACCCGGCCATGGAGGATTACCAGCTCGACCTGATCATCGGCGAGGGCCCGGCGGCGCGCTCGGTCAAGATCGAGCTGCCGAAGTTCACGCTCGTTGGCGCCACGACGCGGGCGGGGCTGCTGACGACGCCGCTGCGCGACCGGTTCGGCATCCCGATCCGCCTGGAGTTCTACGAGATCGACGAGCTGGAGCAGATCGTGGCGCGCGGCGCGCGGGTGCTGGGTCTGGGC
>NZ_KB911300.1:0-46034 GCF_000383455.1 Methylobacterium sp. 285MFTsu5.1
CCGCCGCGGCTCAGAAGCCCATCAGCACCCCGGCCGAGCCGGTCACCGTCATCGCGAGGCCGCCCAGGAAGGCGCCGATCATCGCGTAGGAGAAGCCCTTCAGGACCATGTCGTGCACGCCTCTCATCGAGCAGCGGGTCTCGGGCGAGACCCGGGATCACCAACTGCAATGATGATGCCGGATCGGCCGGCTGCGTGCGGTGCGAAGAGTCACGCTGCGCCGCGGAACCGTTCGGCGCGCGTTCAGGCGGCGACGGTGGGCGAGACGGCCGCCGGGCCCGTCTCGCTCACGCGAAATGGGCCGGCAGGCTGAGGGCCTGCGCGTAGGTCACGAGGGCGACCGCGCCGGCGATCAGGGTTGCCACCAAGGCGATGCGGTTGGTCCAGGTCATCGTCGTCTCCATCGGGTTCGCGACTGTGTTCGCGGTGTGATCCCGATGTACGCCCAAGCTTTCAGGTCCGGCGTGTCCCGGAACACCTGCAGGGCCGCCGCTCGCGCACGGATCCCGGGCCGCGCACCGGCCGGAGGCGGGCAGGGAGGCCGCCTCCGGGCTCGGAGGGCCCCGCAGAGCGGGACGGGACCCTGATCCGCCGGCCCGCTCTATCCAGCCCCCGCGCCCTGATCCGCGTTGGAGGCGACCGTGAAACCCTCGCGATCGAAGACGGTGTAGAGGATGCCGGCCGGATCGAGGCCGAGACCCCCGATATGCGCGATCGCCGCTTCCTTGGCCTCGGCCAGCGTGCTGAACGGGTCCGGCAGCTGATACATCCGTGAGGCCTGCTCGGCGCCGTCGATCCGCACCGGCGGCGTGGTGATCTCGACCGTGTAGGGCACGACGACTGTCCGCCTCGACCTAGTGGAACACGCCGAGGAAATACAGCAACAGGATGATCGGCAGCGGGATTCCCAGCAGCCACAGCAATCCACCGCGCAGCATTCGCGCCTCCTCTATGTCGACAATCGCACCGAAATATCGGCCGGTTCGAGATTGGAACGCGCGAACATCGGAAAGGGATGCACAATACTGGTGCGAATGCTCGGAGCGCACCTTCGGTAGAGCTGCGTGAGATCTGCAGGCGTCCCGCCCCGCGCGGATGGCCGTCCGCGCCCGACCTCCGCCCGGCCGCGGCTGGGACGGCTCAGCGATGCAGCGCGGCGATCCAGTCCCTCAGCGGATCCACCACGTAGGCCATCCAGGTCCGCGCCCAGGCCAGGGCAGGGCGGTTCGCGTCGATCGGCCGGGCGGCCATCAGGGCCGCCACGTAGGCGTCCTCCTGGGGCTTGCACGCGTCCAGGGCGCCCCGCTCCCGGCCGGGCCTGCTCCGGTGCGCCGGCTGCCGGTCGAAGGCCTCGCGGACGCAGCCGTGCCACGCCCGCTCCAGGCCCGGCAGGTCGGCCGGCTCCGCTGCCAGCGCCGCGGCGGGCTCGGCCCCCGCCAGGGCCGCGAGGAGCGTCAGGCCGGCCGCGAGGGGCGAGCGCCTACTCATCCGACGCGCGCTCCGTCTGCGGGGCCGCGTCGGCGAGGGTCATCGCGCGCGCGGCCGTGCGCAACTCGTGGCGGGCCACGCCGTCCGCGAGCGCGACGAGGGCGACGAGCACGAGCCCCAGCATGAGGAGACGGCGGATGGTCGGGGCGGGGATGAGCATCGAGGGCGCCTCAGGGAGACGTCCGCACCGTAGCGGAGCCGTCGCGCGCCGGCTGCCACTCCAATGCCACATGAGTACGGAAAGCGAACCTCCGTCCACGAAATCCCGGCGGGAGCGCCCCGGCGCGCCCGCGAGTCGCGGATGCCGGCCATCGCCGCGCCGGATCGAGCCGCGGTGCCGGGCGCGCCCAAAAGGGGCCGGTCCGGCGCGACGAAGAGACCCCGCGCTCGATCCGATACTGACGATTGTGCGGCGTCGCACGCATTCGCGGCAACCGCCGGCCTAACATCCATGTTGAAGGATGACATTCGGCCCGACAGAGCCGAGGCGATCAAGACCGCCGGAACGACGATCTTCCTCACTCGCGACAGTTGACCGGATGACTTCGTGCCGAAGTCAGAAAAGGTTTGCCATGACCGTCCGCCTGTTCGCTGCCGCCGCGCTCGCCGCGACCCTCGCCGCCGCCCTCGCGACGCCCGCCTCCGCGCAGGGATCCGCCGCACGCCACGGCCTGTCCGACGTCACCGCGGTGATGCTGCCCGAGATCTCCGTCACCTACCACCGGCCCGTGCCGGCCGACCGCTCCGCCGGCCCGCACGTCGCCGGCCCGGCCGGCCGCCAGCCGCGCTGACCGGTCAGGCCCGGCGCCCGCAGGATTGCCGGCCTTCCGCGATCTGACCTGCACGAGGCGTGCACGAGGCCTGCACGGTGCCCGCACGGTGCCCGGCGGGGAGGGCACGTCTCACGGCGCGAAGGCAGATCTCGATCCGGTCGGGCCGGGCGGCGACGCGCATTCGCCGAGCCCGCGCCCGGTCGACATGCACGCGCGATTAGTGTTGACGGCCGTCAATGCTATGCTCGGTGGTCCGTCCACGGTATGCATCGACTTCAGGAGCGCGCCGGGACGCGAAGGGCCGATTGCTATGACACGCTTGACCGTCGCCGCGCTGGTGTTCGCCCTCGCAAGTCCCGCGATCGTCGCGCAGGCCCAGCAGGACATCCCGATCCAGCAGGATCTCAAGCGCATGGATCGCCTCGATCAACGGCTCGGGCGCGAGGATACCGAGTTGAAGGTCGATCCGAACGTGACGCCGGACAATCCGGACGGTGTGGTCGGCTTCGACGGACCTCCGTTCAACTACGGGGATCCCGGCGTGATGGGTGACGGCCCCCTCCCGCCGGGATCGCCCGCCGACGACGACGACTGGTACTGACCGGGGACGGCGCGGCCCGCGGTTCTGAGACCGCGGGGCCCTGCCCGGTTCTGAGCGCGCCTCAGCGCCCCTTCTTGTAGAGCTTGCTGGCGATCTCGAAGATCTCCTCGGGGGCGTAGTTGGGCGCGAAGGCCCCGTAATTGCCGTCGAGTTCCGGGATCTTGCCGCCCTCCGGCAGGCCGTCGACGACCTCCAGGTTGCCGGGCGGATCCCCCGGCAGCGCGACCTCGTCGTTCGACCAGACGCCGGCCGCTTCCTTGTAGTCGTCCGGGCTGAAGCGGTAGAGGCGCCGGTGCGAGCCCTCCTGCAGATATTTCTGGCACTCCGGAATCTTGTCGAGAACGATGTTCGGGGTTGGCAGCATCTTCTCGATCTCGACGCCGGTCAGCTTCTTGAGCGCCAGCGCGTAGGCGTGCGCGTGCACCGAGCCGCGCACGAGCAGGTAGCCGCAGACCTCGCGGCCGGTCGGGTCCTTCAGGGTCTCGTAGACGCGCAGCTTGTGCAGGCGCGCGCCGCACTCCAAGTGGAAGTTGTGCAGCAGGTCGATGATGATGTTGCCCGTCGTCGTCACCATGTCGACGTTCCAGGACTGCGCGTTGGAATTGACCGGTGTCGCGCCGCCGCCGTTGCTCAGGAAGCTGCCGGCGAGCCGGATGTCCTGCATGTTGTGGAACGGGGCCTTCGAGACGTCGACCTCCTCGGTGTCGTCGCCGGGGCCGTTGTTGAGCATCGCGATGCCGGTCGAGACCAGCTCCACGTGCCCGAGCTCCTCGGCGAAGATGCTCGACACGAGGCTGTAGAAGGGGCGCAGCTTCGACTTGTTGCGGAAGTTGAAGCTCTGGAACATGTAGTTCCCGAGGGTCGACATCTCCCCGTACTTGCCGCCGAGCAGCTCCTGCAGCGCGGCCGCCGCGTTGGGATCGGGCTTCTTCGGCTGTGGCAGTTCGGCCTGAAGGCGGTCGAGCTTCATGAACATGCGAGCAGCTCCGTTCGCGCGGGGTGCGCATGACGGCATCTTCCCGCACGGACGATTGTTCCTGCGGCTGAGACGGGGCGGCCCGCGGGCGGCCTCCCGGCGGCCGGCGCCATCCGGCTGTGGACAGTGGCCTCGGCGCGGGCGCCCGGCCGCCATCCTTTCCGGAGCGGTAACCATGCCGGTCCTACCAGCCGCGACCCCGGACGGTGAGGCAGGTGGACGAATGGGCGACGACGTGGCGGCGATCCTGTTGACCCTCGTGACCGAGAATTCCGAGTTGCGCGAGCAGCTCGCCAGCGCGCAGGACATGCTGATGGAGACGGCCATCGATGCCGGGCAGCTTCATGCCCGGATCCAGGGCCTGGAGGCCGAGCGCGACGCGTGGCGGGCCGAGGCCGGGCACCGGCAGGCCCGCGCCGCCCTGACCGCCTGACGGTTCGGCGGCGCGCCGACTGGGCGCGGAGGTGGGGCAGGGCCGGATGCGCGCGGGTCGGATTTCGCGGTCGGATCGCGGAGCGTGTACGCTCGGCGGCCGTCGAACAATCGGCACGGGAGCGCGCGGCCATGGTGACGAACGTCCTGCCCCCGCTCGATCCGGCCGCCCTCCCGAACGGAATCCGCGCCCGCTTCGTCGAGGACGTCAACGGCCTGCGCATGCACGTGCTGGAGGCGGGCGACGGCGGTCCCGACCGCCCGCTCATCCTCCTGGTGCACGGCTTCCCCGAGATCGCCTATTCCTGGCGGAAGGTCATGCCGGCGCTGGCCGCGGCGGGCTACCACGTCGTCGCCCCCGACCTCCGGGGCTACGGCCGCACCGCGGACGCGCCGGTCGCCTTCGCGGACGACCTCGCGCCCTACCGGCTGCACAACCTTCTCCTCGACCTGCTGTGCCTGATGAGCGCCCTGAAGCGCGACAGGGTCGCGGCGCTCGTCGGACACGATTACGGGTCCTGGGTCTGCGGCTACTGCGCCCTGGCGCGGCCCGATCTCTTCGGCATGGTCGCCCTCATGAGCGCGCCCTTCGCGGGGGCGCCGGGGCTCGACGCCCTGGCACGCGGCCTCCGGACGCCGGCCGACGACCCGATCCACGCGGCGCTGGCCGCCCTGCCGCGCCCGCGCACGCACTACCACCGCTACTACGCGACGCGCCGCGCCGCCGCCGACATGGAGCGCAGTCCCCAGGGCCTCGCCGCGTTCCTGCGCGCCTATTTCCACCACAAGAGCGCGGACTGGCCGGACAATCGACCCCGCGCGCTCGCCGGCTGGACGGCCGAGGCCCTCGCCGAGATGCCGACCTACTACGTGATGGATGAAGGCCGGACGATGCCCGCGACCGTGGCGCCGGAGATGCCGGAGCGGGGCGGCGCGGACTGCGCCTGGCTGACGGAGGCAGAACTCGCCGTCTACGCGGCCGAGTACGCGCGCTCCGGCTTCCAGGGCGCGCTCCAGGGCTACCGGTGCCGCATGGATGGCAGCATCGACCGCGACCTCGCGCGGTTCGCCGGCCGGCGGATCGAGGTCCCCCTCCTGTTCGTGTCCGGGGCGCGCGACTGGGGCCCGTTCCAGGCGCCGGGCGCGCTGGAGCGCATGAAGGATGCCGCCGGCGCGGGCCTGCTCGGCTGCCACTTCGTGGCGGGGGCGGGGCACTGGGTTCAGCAGGAGCAGCCCCGGGCCGTCGCGGACCTCCTGCTCGACGCGCTCGGTCGCGGCGGGGCCGGATCCCGCCCCGGCGCGTAGGCGCCCGCCGCCGCACCGCGTCCGCTTCTATCGGGGCGCCGACGGCCCGGCTATGTCTCCCGCCAACCGACCGGAGGCCCAGTCGGATCGGGCGCCCGGCGTCCGTTCCGGATCCTCGAGGGGGCGACGATGGATGTGGAAGCGCGCGCCATCCGGCGGGTCAGCAGGCGGCTCCTGCCCCTCCTGATCACCTGCTACTTCATCTCCTACCTCGACCGGGTCAATGTCGGCTTCGCCGCGCTGACCATGAACGGGGACCTCGGCATCTCCGCCACGGCCTACGGGCTCGGGGCCGGCATCTTCTTCCTGAGCTACTTCGTCTTCGAGGTGCCGTCGAACCTGATCCTGGAGCGGGTCGGGGCGCGGGTGTGGATCGCCCGCATCATGCTGACCTGGGGACTCCTGTCGGGCGCGATGGCCTTCATCGTCGGCGAGAAGAGCTTCTACGCCGTGCGCCTGCTGCTGGGCGCCGCGGAGGCCGGGTTCTTCCCCGGCATCATCTTCTACCTCACGCTGTGGTTCCCCGCGCGCTACCGCGCGCGCATCATCGGCACCTTCATGGCCGCGGTCCCGCTCTCGAGCGTCATCGGCTCGCCGGTCTCGGGGGCGTTGCTGGGCCTCGACGGGGTCTGGGGCTTCAAGGGCTGGCAGTGGCTCTACGTCCTCGAGGCGCTGCCCGCCGTCATCCTCGCGGGCATCGTCCTGGCCTTCCTGACGGACCGGCCGGCGCAGGCGGCCTGGCTGCCCGACGACGAGCGCGCGTGGCTCACCGAGCGCCTCGCGCAGGAGCGGCGGGCGCGCGAATCCGCCCGCCGCTACAGCGTCGCGGAGGCGCTCCTCGACCGGCGCGTGCTCGCCGTCGCCTTCGTGTATTTCGGCAACGTGGCGCTGCTCTACGGGCTCAGCTTCTTCCTGCCGCAGATCGTCAAGGGCTTCGACCTCACGAACCTCCAGACGGGTCTCGTCAGCCTCATCCCCTTCGCGATCGGGATCGTCGGCATGCTCGCCCTCGGGCGCTCCTCGGACCGCAGGGGCGAGCGCAAGGGGCACGCGGCCTTCGCGCTCCTGCTCGCGGCCGGCGGCACGGCCGCGGCGGCGCTGGTCTCCGATCCCTACGCCAAGATGGCCCTGTTCAGCGTCTCGGCCTTCGGCATCTTCGGCGGCCTCCCGGTGATCTGGACGCTGCCCACCGCCTACCTGTCCGGCGCCGCGGCGGCCGGCGGCATCGCCATCATCAACGCCCTCGGCAACCTTTCCGGCTTCGCCGCGCCCTACGCGGTCGGCGCGATCAAGGACGCCACCGGCACCTTCACGGGCGGCCTCCTCCTCATCGCGGCGGCCGGCCTCGCCGCCATGGTGACGGTCCTCTGCCTCACCCACGACCGGCACCTGGAGCAGGCCGCGGCGCGCGGCGCGCGGGCGGCGGAGTAGGCGCGGCGGGGCAGACGCGGTGGGTGAACGCGACCCGGGGGGAGGGGGCAGCGCCGCCGCCCCGCCGCGCCCGGGTGGCGGGCGGCCGCCGATCGACCTACGGTCGCGTCGCCAGGTCGTCCCAGCGGAGGCCGTGTCGCGGGGCCGCGCGGCCCCCGGGACACGCCGTCCCCGGCGACGCCCCAGTTCGAGCCCATCGGAGCAGCCCATGAACGCCCCCGTTCCCGCCCCGCGGACCCGCCCGGACGCGGCGACGATCGCGGGTCTCGCCGAGGCCCTGCGGGCCGTGCTCGGGGACCGGGTGACGGCGAGCCCGGCGGTGCGCGAGCAGCACGCCAACCAGCTCACCTGGGCGCCGTGCGAGCCGCCGGACCTCGTGGTCTTCCCGCACTCCACCGCGGAGGTGCAGGCCGTCGTGCGCGCCTGTGCCGAGCGCGACATGCCGATCGTGCCCTACGGCGTCGGCACCTCCCTCGAGGGCCACGTCAACGCGCCGTTCGGCGGCGTCTCGATCGACACGGGGGCAATGAACCGCGTCCGCGCGGTCCATGCCGACGACCTCGACTGCACGGTCGAGGCCGGCGTCACCCGCAGGGCGCTGAACGCGTACCTGCGCGACACCGGCCTGTTCTTCCCCATCGATCCCGGGGCGGACGCCACGATCGGCGGGATGGCGGCGACGCGGGCGTCGGGCACCAACGCCGTGCGCTACGGGACGATGAAGGACGCGGTGCTCGGGCTCACCGCGGTGATGCCGAACGGCGACATCGTCACGACCGCCCGGCGGGCGCGCAAGTCGTCGGCCGGCTACGATCTCACCCGGCTCCTCGTCGGCTCGGAGGGCACGCTCGGGATCATCACCGAGGTCACGCTGCGCCTGCACGGCATCCCCGAGGCGATCTCGGCGGGCATCTGCCCGTTCCCCTCGATCAAGGCGGCCTGCGACGCCACGATCCTGACGATCCAGTCCGGCATCCCGGTCGCGCGCATCGAGCTGCTCGACGAGGTGCAGGTGGCGGCCTGCAACCGCTACTCGAAGCTCGCCCTGCCGGAGACCCCGCTGCTCCTCGTCGAGTTCCACGGCACGGACGCGGGCGTGCGCGAGCAGGCCGAGCGGTTCGGCGAGATCGCCGCCGATCTCGGCGGCGGCCCGTTCGACTGGGCGACCGGGGCCGACGAGCGCGCGCGCCTCTGGCAGGCGCGCCACGACGTGTACTGGGCCTCGGTCGCGCTGCGGCCGGGTCCCACGATCAAGAACATGTCGACCGACGTCTGCGTGCCGATCTCGCGGCTCGCGGAATGCGTGGAGGCGACGAAGCGCGACATCGCCGCGACCGGGCTCACGGCGCCGATCGCCGGCCATGTCGGCGACGGCAACTTCCACACCCTGCCGCTCGTCGATGCCGACAGCCCCGAGGAGATGTCCGCGGTGGCCGGCTTCCTCGACCGGCTCGTCGCCCGCGCGCTGGACCTGGGCGGCACCTGCACGGGCGAGCACGGGATCGGCCAGAAGAAGATGCGCTTCATGGAAAGCGAGCACGGGCCGGAGGCGCTCGGCCTCATGCGGACCCTGAAGCGCGCGATCGACCCCCGGAACCTCATGAATCCCGGCAAGCTGATTCCCTGACGCGCCCCGCGACCCGGCGCCGCCGTCCGCGTCGCCCGTCGATCCCTCCGATCCCTCCGATCCGGGCCGATCGTCTGCATCGGTGCTGTTCAGGGCCGAGCGATCACGTCGTCCGATCCTCAAAGCTGGGGATCGCGCCGACGCCGCGGGCCGGGTCTCAGATGGCGCCGGCACACCGAGGACGGGCGTCCGCGAGAGCGGCGGCCGGCCGCGCGATCCGGTAGCACGCGCGAGATCGCCCTCTAATCCCGAATTCTCGGCCGAAACGGATGAATTATTCTGCTTGCCATACGTTCCTGGCACACAGAATAATGCATGCCGCCGTGCCAATTTCGGAACCCAACATAAGGTTCCGGCGCGGGCAAGGAATTCGTCGGCGTGCACGCCAATCCTATAGCACGCCGCTGAATGTCAGCGCAGGAATGAGGGAGGAAGCTCATGGCCATGCCAAATGCCACGCCGGCTACGGCAGTACCCAGTACAAATCGATGGCTGCAGATCGTGCTCGGCGTGATCTGCATGGTTGCAGCGGCGAACATCCAGTATGCCTGGACGCTGTTCGTCCCCGAGATTCAGAAGACCTTCGGCTGGGACCGCGCCGCGATCCAGGTCGCCTTCACGATCTTCGTCGTCGTCCAGACCTGGCTGACTCCGATCGAGGGTTACTTCATCGATAAGTACGGCCCGAGCCGCGTCGTCATGTTCGGCGGTCTGATGACGGGCCTGGCCTGGGTCATCAACTCCTACGCCACCAGCCTGAGCGGCTTCTACCTCGGCTCGGTGGCCGGCGGTATCGGCGTCGGCTGCGTCTACGCCACCTGCGTCAACAACGCGCTCAAGTGGTTCCCGGACAAGCGCGGCCTCGCGGTCGGCCTCACGGCGGGCGGCTACGGCGCCGGCTCGGCGCTCACCATCCTGCCGATCGCCAAGATGATCGACAGCGGCAACTACGCCCAGGCCTTCTTCGTCTTCGGCCTGATCCAGGGTGCCATCATCATCGCCGCCGCCATCGCCATGCGCGCCCCGCGCAAGGATCAGGTGCCGTTCTCCACCAAGGTCCTGCAGTCGCGGCGCGACTACACCCTGGGCGAGGCGCTGCGCACCCCCGTGTTCTACGTGATGCTGCTGATGTTCACCTGCACGGTGACGGGCGGCCTGATGGCCGTGGCCCAGCTCGGCGTGATCGCGCAGGATCTCGGGGTGAAGAACTTCCAGGTCAACCTGTACTTCTTCGCCATGGCCGCGCTGCCCTTCGCGCTGATGCTCGACCGGATCATGAACGGCATCTCGCGCCCCCTCTTCGGGTTCGTCTCGGACCGGATCGGCCGTGAGAAGACGATGTTCATCGCGTTCGCGATGGAGGGTATCGGCATCGTGGCGCTGGGCTACTTCGGCTCCAACCCGTGGGCCTTCGTGATCCTGTCCGGCGTGGTGTTCCTGGCCTGGGGCGAGGTCTACTCGCTGTTCAGCGCCACGGCCGCCGACACCTTCGGCTCGAAGCACATCGGCAAGATCTACGGCGTGCTCTACTGCGCCAAGGGCTTCGCCGCGCTGTTCGTGCCGGTGGGCAACCTGATCATGCAGGCGACCGGCACCTGGGCGACCGTCCTCTACACGGTGGCGACCATGGACCTGATCGCCGCCGTCCTGGCGATCGCGGTCCTGCGGCCGATGCTCAAGCAGCACCACGCGGCGAACAACGACGCGGCGGCTCCGGCGATGAAGCTGGCCCACGCCTGAGCGACGGCCCCGGCCGCTCCGCGGCCGGGGCGAAGCCTCCCCGACCCGGCTCCGGAATTCCGGAGCCGGGTCGGCCAGCACCGGGCAGCTGGCCCGCACGGAGACCGTCTCGTCGAGACGCAGGGCGCCGCGGGCGATCGCGCATGTTCGGGCGCGCATCGACGATCGGGCGAGGGGCGGCTGTCCTGGCGCCTCGCTCTCACGCGATAGCCCGGCCACGCTCGGCGCCATTCCAGGACCTGAGGCCAGAATCCATTCTCGCGTTCCCGGAGTTCGACTGTGCTGCAGCCTTCCGAGACCTCTCTGGGTCTAGCCTCGATCGGACAGACCCTGAGTCTGCGTGAACAGGCCTACGACAGCATCAAGCAATCGATCCTGGCGATGGATCTCTACGCCGGATCGGCGCAGATCCGGCTGCACGAACACCAGATCGCGCAGGATCTCGGCATCAGCCGCACGCCGGTCCGGGAAGCCCTGACGCTCCTGGAGCGGGAGGGCTTCGTGTCCACGGTGCCGCGCCGCGGCCTCTTCGTGACGCGCAAGAACAAGCGCGAGATCGTCGAGATGATCACCGTCTGGGCCGCGCTCGAAGGCATGGCGGCCCATGCCGCCGCACGGAACGCCGAGGATGCCGATCTCCGCGCGCTCGGCAGGGCCTTCGAGGCGTTCGATATCGCGACTCTGCCCGACCATCTGAAGGCCTACGACGAGGCCAACCTCGACTTCCATCGGACGATCATCCGTCTCGGCGGCTGCGGGTTGATGGTCGAGATGACGACCAACCTGTTCATTCACATGCGGGCGATCCGGTCGGCCTTCCTCCATCGGGCCGGGAGGCTCGAGGACTCGATGCGCGAGCATGCCGCCATCATCGCCGCCTTGCAGGCACGCGACGCGGATCGGGCCGCGATCCTCGTTCGCGATCACGCGCTCGGGCTGATCGCGCATGTCGAGGCGCACTGGGTTTGGCCAGAGGGGTGAGAGGCACCTCTGACGGAGGACCACCGATGCTACCGTCCGTTCAGACGACCGATCTGCTCGGCCTCGGCTTCCTGATCATCGGGCTCGCCGCAGCTGGGATCGCCAGCGCGAGCCGGTCCGCGCGTTTCGCAGAGGAGCCGCGCGAGGAGCTCGCGGGCGGGGCTCTGCTGGTGGCGATCCTCGGCCTCGCCTTCGTGCTCGCCGAGTGAGCGGGCGCGGCGCGTCGTGAGCGCCGGACTTCCCGGGAGCCCGCCGCGCGCTACGGGGTCGCCTGCCCCGCGCGTGCGTTCCACTTCTCGAACTTCCCGAGCGCGCCCCACGCCGTCAGCCCGATGAAGATCGGCATCGTGTAGGGGCTCAGCCCGAAGGCGGGCGTGAGCTGTGCGAGCACCTGCCCGAGACCGGTGTTGAGCGGCACCTGGGACAGGATCTGCGTGGCGACGGCGCCGATGATGCCGATCGCCGACTTCTTGCCGGAGAGCAGCTGCCCGATCGTCTGCCCGAGCGCGCCGTTGACCGGCCCGAGGACCGCGCCGTCGGGACGCGCCGCGGGCGGGCCGGGCAAGATCGGGGCGGTCGGGAGGCGCGCACCGTCGATCTGTCGGCGCAGGGCCTGGAGGAACTCGTCGAGCCGCGCCGCGACGTCGGCGGGCGGCGCGGCCGGCGCGATCACCACCGGGGGCATCGAGGCAGGTTGCATCGGGGCGGGCTGCATCGGGGTGACCGCCCGCGCGGCGAGCTGTCGCTCCAGGTCCTGGATCCGCGTCAGCACCGCGTGGTCCGGCGCCGCCGGCCGCAGCGCCTCCTGGATGGCGGCGATCGTGCGCGCGTCCGCGAGGCCGGTATCGTCCAGACCGCACCGCGCCTGGAACGTCGCGACGGCCGTCATGGTCCGCGGCCCGTTCCGGCCGTCCTCGACGAGGGGCGGCGTCGCGCCGAGGCGATTGAGCGATTGCTGGACCCAGAGCGTGCTGTCGGCGAGTTCGTCGTCGGGCTCGCGGGACACGGCCGCCTCGACGGCGCGCGGCGCCGCGAGCGCGACCGTCGCGTCGAGGTCGATGAGGCTCCGCAGGATCACCGCGGTGCCGATCTGCGTGTCGACCACGTTCGGGTCGAACACGTGGTCGCGCACGAACTTGCCGCCGCGCGCGCCCGGCGGCCCGTAGGCCGTCGATCCGCCCCAGAGATACGGCGAGTTCACGCCCCGGCCGTGGTAGCCGTAGCCGTTGAAGCCCTCGAGCCGGTAGAGGGCCCGCGCGACGCTCCAGTCGCCGAGCCCGACCAGGCCCTGGAGGCGCAGCGCGTCGACCGCCCCTTCGACGAAGGCCTGCGGCCCCGTGAACGGCCCGCGCCCCTTCGGGACGATCGTGGTGCGCCGTCCGAGCTTCTGTCCGTTGCCGAGATACGTGTCGAAATCGAAGGCTGATTCCCGGTAGTGGCAGAGCCCGATGAACCACCAGGGCACGCCGGTGCGCGCCTCGATCTCCTGGTAGCGCGGCTTGCCGGCGGCGAGCTGCTGCGCGAGCTTGCGCACGGTCGCGAGCTTCTCCGGCCGGATCTGGAGCGACGCCCAGGTCCGCTCGTAGCCGTCCTGAAAATCCTGGAAGGATGCCATGTCGATGCTCCGGGCTCTGCGGTGACGAAGCCTTGATGGGACGGCCGGCACCTGCGCGCGGCCGGGCGCCGATCGGGCGGGGCTCCGGGCGACGCCCCGGATCCGGGCGCGCGCGGTCGCGCGCCGCCCGGGCTCGCGACGGAGGGACCGGGTGCGGTGTCGGCGACGTCCCGCGCGCGCCGGGCTAACCGGGCCCGGCGGCCCCCGCCGGCCGGCCGGCGCAGGAGATCCGGAACGCGGTCGGGAACGGCGTGCCCCCGTCCTCGACCGCGCCCTCGGCCCGCACGGCGTCGCGCAGGAGGATGCGGCGAACGATCTCCGGGACCATCGCGCCCGCCACGTAGCGGCCGAGGCACTCGTGATGGCCCCGGCCGAAATGGAGATAGGTCTGCTCCGGGCGGGCCGGGTCGAAGCGGTCCGGGTCGGGCACGCCGGTCGCGTCGAACATCGCCGACAGGCTGAGGGGCAGGACGACCCGGCCCTTGGCGATCCCGCTCTCGGCCGGGCTGCCCCGGCCGAGCACGTGGTCGGTCTCCGCCTGGCGGAACATGAAGGCGACGATCGGCGCGAAGCGCAGCGCCTCCCACACGTAGCCGTCGAAGGCGGCGGGTCCGGTCCGGGCGGCCGCGCGGGCCGCCGCGAGGATCTGCGGCCGGCCGAGGAGCTCCGCGAGGGCGTGCACCACGGCCTCCGACGTGGTCTCGATGGCCCCGATCAGCAGGCCGCCGACGTTGATGACGACGCGGTCCATGCCGAAGCCGGTCGCCGCCGGCAGGTGCAGCCGGAGCAGCCGGGTGAGGACGTCGTCGGGCAGGTCGGCGCCGGCCTCGATCGCCGCGACGCGCGCCGGGATGATCCTGGCGAAGGCCGCCCGCATCTCCTGGCGCGCCAGATCCGCCGCCGCGTGGATCGCGTCGGCGTCCGGGCGCTCGTCGAAGGGGAGGTTGTTGAACTGGTCGAACTGGTTCGCGTACGACCAGCGCAGCAGGTCGGCATCGGGCGCCGCGAACCCGAAGAAGCGCTGCACGATCCGCAGCGGGACGCGGCGCGAGACCGACGCCACGACGTCGATGGATCCGCCGCCCTGGTCGAGACCCGCGTCGAGGGCCGCGTCGGTCTCGGCGCCCGCCAGATCGCGGATCGCCGGGAGGTCGCGCCAGGACAGCACGGCGCGCATGACCGCCTTGTCGCGGTAATTCACCTCCGTGCCGTCGAGCGCCAGCATGAACTCGCCCATCTTGGGCTTGTAGAGCGCGACGGAGAAGACCTGCGGCAGGGACAGGATCTCCTCGACCTCGGCGCGGCCGGCGACGAGGATGGCCGCGCCGCAATCCAGGGCGGTCCGTCGCGCGCGCAGCTGCGCGAAGAAGGGCTGGGGCGCGCGGGCGATCCAGTCCCGGGCGCGCTGCCAGCGCTCCGCCACCGGCAGGGCCTCCAGGAAGGCGAGGCAGGGCGTCTCGGGAGCGGCGGCGCGCATGCACGACCTCCTGTGGCGTTCGCGGAGCGGCGCGGGCCGTCCGGCCCGACGCCCGGTGGTCAGTTGAGCGAGACGTCCAGCCCCTCGCGCAGGCGCGCCACGAGCTCGCCCTGCCGGTGCGTCTCGGTCTTGGCGAACAGGGCGCGCAGCTGGGTGCGGGCGGTCGAGATCGCGATGCCGCGGTCCTGGGCGTGGTCGTCGAGGGACCGTCCCGAAGCGACCGCGTTGGCGAGGATCGACTCGGCGACGGTCAGCCCGAACAGCTTCTGCAGCCGCGCGGCGTTGCTCCCCTGGACCTTCGGGGTCCCGGTCCGGATCACGATCGCCAGCTCGGCCCGCACCTTCGACCCGGTGCCGGCCGGCCGCTTCGACAGCGGGTGCAGCGACACCCGGTAGGGCATGCCGCTCTCGCCGCAGGTCACGGTGATGTGGTCGGCCTGCGTGATCGCGACGTCGCCGCTCGCGGCCGCGAGCGCCTCGCCGGCCGCGCGGGCGATCCGCCGCCCGGTCTGGCTGTCCTTGAGGACGAGGCTGCCCTTCACGAAGGACAGGCCGGTCCGGGACCGCGCCAGCGCCTCGGCGGCGCGGTTGGCGTGCGCGACGCGCAGGTCGGAATCCGTGAGGATCACGGCGGCGTCGAGCAGGTCCAGGGCGGAGGCGAGATCGGACGTGCGCTCGGAGGCCTGCCGCATCAATGCGTACAGCTCGAAGGCCCGGCGCAGGTGCGGGACGAGCATCGCCAGGCGCCGGACCTCGTCGGACCGGAAGGGGCCGCCCTCCTCGCCCCGCATCGCCGCGAGCGTCGCCATGACGTCGGCTTCCTTGGCGAAGTAGGTGACGAGGCTGTGCTCGATCTCGAAGGGCTGGACGACCTCCTTGAACAGGGCCGACTCGCGGAACTGCACCGCGTCGACCCCCTCCTCGGCGCGGATGACCTTGCCCTGGTTCGACAGGATGTAGGGGAGGCGCGGATCCTCGGTGGCGTGCCGGTAGAGGAACTCGCGGTACCGCGACCGCTCGAAG
This sequence comes from Methylobacterium sp. 285MFTsu5.1, assembly GCF_000383455.1. Lineage (NCBI taxonomy): Bacteria > Pseudomonadati > Pseudomonadota > Alphaproteobacteria > Hyphomicrobiales > Methylobacteriaceae > Methylobacterium > Methylobacterium sp. 285MFTsu5.1. The sequence goes on from NZ_KB911300.1 coordinate 15,470, forward strand.
CCGGACACCGCCCAGAGCGGCTTGCGGTTCCCGTCGAGGCTGAACACGGCGAGCTGGCCGACCCGGCCGCCGACGAAATCGGTCAGATCCTCCAGGAGCGCCGACCACTCCTCCGGCTGGCCGACGCGGTCGTAGATCGACCCCACCAGAACCGAATACGCCTCGAGATCCTGCATGGCCACGCTCCGCGCTGAGTGCGAGTCTTGAGTGTTGTCAGATCTCCAGCCATCCGGTCGGACCGACAGGTGCCGAAATCGGTTGTTCCATTACGGATGCAATCGAACGACAAATCAATACTGATAAGATAGAAATCGAAACCGCGGAGCTCGCCTACAGGGTTCGCAGATACTCCAGGAGCTGCCGGCGCTGCGCGTCGTCGAGCTGCTCGGTCCCGTAGGTCGGCCCCTCGTGGCCGGTATTGGCATTGCCCGGCAGCGCGGTGTCGAACAGGAACGGCCCGAGATCGGACCGGAACCCGATCCGGTCCTCGTCCAGCTCCCGGCTCCCGACCCGGAACGTCCTGGATCGCCGGCTGGACGGCAGCAGGAGTTCGTACAGGTTCGGCACCGAGCCGTTGTGCAGGTACGGGCCCGTCGCCCAGATGCCGTTGAGCGGCCGTGCCTTGTAGACCATGAGGTCGCGGTCTCTCCGCGCACCGACGAACGCGGCGACGAGGCCCTTGCCGCCGGCGGTCGAGACGTCGTCGAGCATCGCGTTGCGGGCCTCGAGGGCGGCGGTGCCGCGCTTGAGCAGCCGGTCGAGGATGACGGTCTGGTCCGCCCCGACGCCCGCTGGGTCCGGTCCACGGTCGAGGGGCGCCAGGATCGCGCCGGCGACGAGCGTGGCCACGAGTTCGAGGCTGCTCGTCTCGGCGGCCAGCGGCGGCGTCGTCGCGAGGAACGGCATCCGGATCCCTTCGAGGATCCCGGTCCGCGCGCGCCGGGACACGGCGTTCGTCGCCATCTTCGGGTCGGTCCCGATCTCCGCCAGCGGCGTCAGGGTCACCGTCAGCGTGCGGTTCGCGCCGGTCGGGGCGATCGCGTGGCAGGACAGGCAGTACCGGTCGTAGTGGACCTTGCCGGCCGCGGCGTCCCGGGCCTGCGCCTCGGTGCGCGGCGCGATCCGGTCGGGCCAGGCCGGCGCCGTGAGGGCGCCCAGCTGGTTCTCGATCCGCAGGAGGTTGACCCGGTCCGCCGAGGTCTCGAACCAGAGCGGCGGCAGGGTCGGCTCCCGGATGTCGGTGCGGGCGAAGACCCCCAGCACCTCGCCGACATTCCGGCCCAGGCGCTCGACGGCGAGCCCGTTCGCGGCCGAGCCGTTCCACTGCACCCGGTCGTGCCACGACGTATCCCACAGGAACGGATAGCTGACGGGCGCGTCGGGCGGGGCGATGTTGTGCGGGTCGCGCAGATCGATGCCCGTCGCCCGGTTGAAGATCATGCCGAACGCGTCGAGGCGTGCCGGCCCCCAGGGCACCGCGGTCCGGCTCGACGCGACGTAACGGGAGAAGTCCTCGGCCAGCCGCGTCAGGCTGGCCCGCAGGCGGCGGCGGTCGGGCTCGGACGGGCCCGTCCCCGGCGCCGACAGTTCCGTCGGGATGACGCGGCGGGCGAAGCGCTCGAAGCGCGCCGGGTCGTCGCGCGTCCGCGCGAGGGCGCGGCCGAGTTCCTCGATGAAGGCGAACATGTCGGCATCGGCCGGGCCGCCGTCGATCAGGATCGACCGACCGCGCAGGTCGACCCGGTTCACGTGGCAGGCGGCGCAGGTCAGGCCGATCCACTCGCCGCGATCGTCGACGTCCTTCACGAACCCGATGGGGAGCCCGCTGCGGTCCGATCCGCGCGTCCCGTCGTACGGGTTCGGCAGGTAGCCGAAGCGCGCGAGCCCGTCCGCGACGAAGAGCGTGTCGTCGTCCGGGCGCTCCAGGGACATGAACCAGGCATACGGCATGATCTGCGAGCCCTGGCTCGCCCGGTAGAACCACGCGCGCTCCTGCGGCGTCCAGGATTGCTCGAGAAAGTGCGGGGTGCCGTCCGGCCTGTCGCTCGGCCCGTCTGCCGGCCCGTCACCCGGCCCGTCTGTCGGTCCTCGGTCGGCGGCGCGCGATCCGGCCTGCGCCGGGAGCAGGATCGCCGCGGTGAGCGCGACGACGCGGGCGGCGTGGCGGGCAGTCTGGCGGGCGGCCTGGGAGCGGGTCACGATCGCACCTGGGACATGGCGGGAACCCTGCCTTCGCGAAGCGTCTCGCCGATTTCAATAAACGCCGATCCCCGTGCGCGCGTCATTCGAATGGATGATGTTCGAATACAGTTTTTCTGTGAGGGTCGGCGCGCCGGTAGTTTCGAGCTTCGGTGGTGCGGCGCCCCTGCTCGGCCGCAATGCTGATTCGGGCAACCTGTTCTCCCGACCGTTGTTCTCGATGTCGTTTATATAGCGGTTACTGATCCCGTAAAATTTTATCGTCACTTGTTTCGACATCGGGCGGGGAGATGTTCGAGAGGTCACCGATCAGGACGGCCGGGGCACGGTCGCTGTCGTGCCCCGGCGGCTGAACCGCACAGTCCGGCACGGTCCGGCACAGCGCGGGCGATAGCGGGCGATAGCGGGCGATAGGAGGAGCGATGAGCGCCAGTGTCGCGGACATCCAGGCGGATGCCTCTCCCCACCATCTGCCCGCCCTGACGACGGGCCGGGACGCGTGGTTCCTCGACACCGAGCAGGCGCTCGCGGAGGAGATGGATCATTTCTGCGGGCCGCCGGAGCCCGGCGATCGCGCGCCCTGGCAGGCGCGGGCCGACCAGGCCCGGCTCGCCGCCCTGTGCCTGTCCGGCGGCGGGATCCGCAGCGCCACCTTCTGCCTCGGCGCACTGCAGGCCCTGGCCAGCCGGCGGATGCTCGGCGAGTTCCACTACCTGTCGACGGTATCGGGGGGCGGTTTCGCCGGCGGCTGGTTGCAGACGTTCATCCGTCAGTGCGGCAGCATCGCCGAGGCCGAGCGCCAGCTCGGCGGCTCGGGCAACGAGATCTTCGCCAAGCTGCGGCGCTACACGAACTACCTGACCCCGGAGGTCGGGATCCTGTCGCGCGACACCTGGGCCGGCATCGTTCTCTACATCCGGAACACGATCCTCAACTGGTTGATCATCTTCCCGCTGCTGCTGTTCGTCCCCCTCGCGCTGCTCGCCTACCGGACGGCGCTCGAGGCTGCGAGCGGCAGCACGCTGTGGCTGCCCCTGGTGCTCGGCAGCGCGGCGCTGTTCGTCGCGACGTTCAGCGCCTGCACCCTCCTGCCGAGCCATCGGCCGCGGACGGGCGGCGTCACGGCGTACGCGTCCCCGGCGCGGATCGCGGCCTGCATCATCGCGCCGACCTGCGTCTGGGCCCTCGCGCTGCCGTTCACGCTCCGCGCGCTGTTCGAGCAGCCGCTGCCGGTCTCGGGCCTCTCCCTGTGCCGCCTGGGCCTCGCCTACTTCGCCGTGCAGGTCGCGGCCTATCTCAGCGGCCTGATCTGGCAGACCTCGAAGGGCCATCCGGGCCTCTGGCTGTACGAGCGGAATCTCGGTCCCTGGCTCGCCAGCAGCCTCGTCTCGGCCGGGCTGATCTGCGTCTGCGCCGACGCGTCCATCGGCTGGCTGGTCGGTGGCTCCGCTGCCGGCTTCGACGCCGCGAAGGCCGAGGTCTCTCAGATCCTGACGGTCGCGGCCCCGCCGGCGCTGATCGTCATCCACCTTCTCCAGAGCGTCATCTTCATCGGGTTCCGGAAGAGCGCCGAGTGCGCCGACCTCGACCGCGAGTGGGTCGCGCGGGTCGACGGCCAGTTCCTGCTGGCCGCGATGGGCTGGACAGGCCTGTGCCTGTGCTGCCTCGTCCTGTCCGCCGACGCCCTCGGCCGCCAGGACGCGCAGATCCCCGCCCTGTTCGGCGCGCTCGGCGCCCTCGCCACCGGCCCGGCCGCCGCCTTCCTGGGCAAGCAGGTCTTCGTCCGCGCGCAGTCCCTGGCCGCCAAGGGACGCATGGACGACCTCGTGATGATCGGCCTCAGCGCGATGGCGGCGGTCTTCGGGATCAGCCTGTTCGCCCTGATGGGCTGGTGCCTCGGCCGCTTCCTCGGCCAGGCGCACGATTGGTGGGGCAACTGCCTGCTGCCGCGCCGGGCGCTCGGCGGCGCGGACACCGGCGCGGATGCCGGCTCCGTCTGCGGCATCAACCCCTACGGCATGATCGTGATCCTGGACGTCGCGGTGGCGGCAATCCTGGCCGGGGCCGTCTGGCTGTTCGGCCGCGTCAACGTCAACCGCTTCTCCATGCACGGCGTCTACCGCAACCGCCTGACCCGGGGCTTCCTCGGCTCGGCGCGGACGCGGCGCGACGCCGATCCGTTCACGGACTTCGACGAGGAGGACAGCCCACGCATCGCCGATCTCGGGACCGAGAAGCGGCTCCTGCCCGTCGTCAACATGACGCTCAATCTGACGGATCTCCTCCACACCGAGTGGGCGGAGCGGAAGGCCGCCTCGTTCACCGCGACACCCTTCGCCTGCGGCTCGGCGATCCTCGACCGCGCCGACAGGGCGCGCGACCGGCCCGGCACCGTCGGCCCGCGCGGGGCCTACATCCGCACGTCGCAATATGCCGGGATGGAGACTCCGGGCGACCGTGTCAGCGCGGGCCGAGGGCCGCTGCTGGGCGGTCTGCTGACGATCTCCGGGGCGGCGGTCAGCCCGAACTGGGGCTATCACTCGTCGCGCCTGATCGCGTTCCTGATGACCCTGTTCAACGTCCGGCTCGGCGCCTGGCTGCCCAACCCCGCGGTGGCGCGCCGGGACGACCTCAAGCTCGCGAAGCCGAGGAACTCCGTGCTCGCGCTCCTGAGCGAGCTCGGCGGCCGCAGCACCGATGTCCGGCAGGCGATCTACCTCTCGGATGGCGGCCATTTCGACAATCTCGGCGTCTACGAGATGCTGCGGCGGCGCTGCGCGCGGATCGTGGTGATCGACGCGGGCCAGGACGAACGCTGCACGTTCTTCGACCTCGGCAACGTGATCCGGAAGGCCGAGGTGGACGGGCTGGCGAAGGTCCAGATGGGCGAGATGCGCATTCTCCCCCGCGCGACGATCGAGCGCGAGGGCAAGCGTGCCGGTGCGCTGGGCTACGCGCGGGGTACGATCGCGTATCCGGGGGGCCGCGACGCGGCCTCGCTGATCTACATCAAGCCGAGCTTCCTCGACGACATCCCCGCCGAAGTCCGCGCCTACGGCGCCACCAGCCCGGCCTTCCCGCACGAGAGCACGGCCAACCAGTGGTTCTCGGAGAGCCAGTTCGAGAGCTATCGCGCCCTGGGCTACTACCAGGTCAGCAAGATGTTCGGCTCGCAGCTCACGACCTTGTCGGACTGGTCCGTGTATCTCGACAGCGAGATCGGGCGCCGGACCGCGGATTCCTAGCGCGGGCGACGCCGGACGCGCGCACCTCCCGATCACGGTCGCTCGGCCGAACGCTGCGGCCGCGCGGACGCGCAGGTCCGGGACGACCGGCGCCGGGGTGGGGTGTCCGTCGCGCCGGCCGCGCCCCGGCGGCGGCGCGTCGTAGCAGAGCGGAAGATCAGTTCCTTCCGGGGCGGCCAAAGCGCAGGAAAGCCGATGCCGATCCGGCCGCGCTCAGGATCTCGGCACGTCGTTCAAGGCATCGCGGCTCGACCAGAGCGCCCCCTGTCCGCGGCATCCCGAGCGCCGCCCGGCCGGCGGGGCAGGGAAGTCCTTCGAACCCGCGCGCGGTCTGTGTCGAGCCGGCCACCGTCTGCCACGAGACCGAGCGGCCGAAGCTGATCGGGGCCGGGATTATTTCGTGCGCAAGCCAGATCGGTGAAGCGAGGGACGTGGAAACTCTATTGCGCGGCCCGATCAGGGCATCGATTGAGAAATCTACGTAAACTTGCGCGCTGCAGAGGCGCGGAATCGATCAAATGATGGATGCGTTAATTGAAAGTAGCTGCTAGGACACGTCGTGATGTCGTGCGGAGGAGCGGATGCGCTACCGGGCCGTAAGTGTCTTGGATGTGTCGGCGATGGCTTCGGAAGAGAACCCGACGGACGAGACCCTCATGCTCCGCGAGCACATCCGCCGTATCCTGCGCAAGCTCTCCCGCGCGCGGGCCGAGCTTCAGTACAGCTGAACGGCGCGGGGCATGCCGGCATCGGTGCGGAACGCCGCGCCCGCACCGTCGCGATGCGCGGCGTCGCGCGCCGGTCCGAGCCTCCGCGGTCTCACGAGGTGACGTCGGTGTCGTGGCGGCTCGGCGCGGGTTCGACGTCGCGACAGGACGGGGTGTAGGCGCACCAGCCGCACTGCCCGAGGTCGGCAGCCCGGGGCGCGTTCCACTGCGAGCACAGAGGGCAGACCTTCAGCACCAGCTTGGCGCCGTGCGCGAAGGCCAGACCGCGGCCGCGGAACGTGACTCTACCCTGGGGGAGATCAGTGGACATCGTCGCCCTGACTGTAACACAGGTTAGTCACTGGAACCTGTCCAATCTGTCCGATTCCGTCAACTCCGGGCCGGCCTGACGGGTATTCGGGGCCGAGCCGCATGTCCGATTCCGCCGGTCCTGACTGAGATCCTGGCTCAGATCCTGGCCGATCCTCTCCATCCGCCGGGCCCGAGTTCAGGCGATCACGGCCTCTCCCGTCCGGACCGTGAGTTCGCCGACGCGGCGCGCGTCCCTGATCGGGCGCGGGTGCGGTGGCGGGTGCCGTTCGCGGAGGCCGCATCGAACGAACGCCCGTCGGGCGCGTTTATGGCCATGCTTGCGCGATCCCCGAACAGCCCGTCCGACGTCAGAGCACGCGACACCGCCAACCGATTCGAGGCGGCCGACGTCGCCCTCGGCGTCGGGCTGGCACGCGCGAAAGACCACCCCGTCGTTCGAACGGTGGGGACGGCGAGCGAGATCGGGAGCTGGCAGTCCCTGCTCTCGCTGTCTGCCGGCACCCTCGTCCTGGGGCTCATGGTGCGCGATCGCCGGATGGCAGAAGCGGGGCGGCACATGCTGCAAGCCGGTCTCCTGGCCGGTGTCGTCAAGACGAGCTTGAAGCGGGCGGTGCATCGGACGCGCCCGAACGTCCTGATGGACGAGGGGGTCTACGTGCGGGGATGGCCGGGAACGGGCATCGGTCCGTGGCAATCCTTCCCCTCGGGTCATTCCGCCCTGAGCACCGCCGTCGCGTGCGCCGCCGCGCGCGCCTATCCGGAGATCAGGGGACCGTCCTACGCCGCCGCGGCCGGCGTCGTCACGGCGCAGGTTCTCCGCGGGGCGCACTTCCCCGCCGACGTGCTGGCGGGTGCCGTCATCGGCATCGCCGCGGAGTTCGCCGTCGACCGCCTGACACGCGACCGGCGCAGGTCGCCGCGCTGACGGCGCCGGGATCCTCAGGCCGCGCCTCTCCGCACGGACCGCGCCGAGGCGATGCGCTTCACGTCACAGCCGACGAGATCGAGATCCGCGAGGTCGCGCTCGCTGAACGACGCGAGTTCGCTCCGCGCGCGACGGCAGTCGAGCCATCGCCTGATGAGGGAGAACGGAGCCGTCATCTGATCCTCCTGGCCTGCGGAGACTGACATGCCCTGTGCGCCGCTCCGCGACCGTGACGAAGGTCACGGTCGCCCGGGCGCCTGGCCCGCCGCATGGGCGGGAAGGTGGGAGCCCCCCGGCCGCACACGCCGCGTTGCCGGGACGTCCCAGGCGGAGACGGCGCCGGCGTCGGCTCATCGGCCGCGAGGGGCGCATCGCCGAGGCCGGCGTCGCGTTCCTCGCGGACCGGGCTTCCGGCCTCGAAGATCCGCGGGATGGACCACCGCGCGTTGTGGCCCGCCGGCGCGCGCCCTTGAACAGCGCCGCGCCAATCGATAGGTTACTATCAATATCGGTGCGGGGCCGCCCGATGCGCGTCACCACGATCCGCCGGGAGGCTTGAGATGGCAGCCAAGACCCTACGGCAGCTCCGTCTGGCCTACACCCACACGCTGCTGCTCTCCGGACGGCAGTGGCGGCGCCTGGCCAACGCGGCGACCGAGGCCCACGGCATCTCGGAGGCCAAGGCCCTGCCGCTGGTGCTGATCGCCCGCATGGGCGGCGAGCCGCGCCAGACCACCCTGGCGGACGCGATCGGCATCGAGGGGCCGTCGCTGGTGCGGCTCCTGGATCAACTGGAGAAGGCGGACCTCGTCGCGCGCCGGGAGGACCCCACCGACCGCCGCGCGAAGGTGCTGACCCTGACGCCCGCGGGACAGGCGGTCGTCGCGCGGATCGAGGCGGATCTCGAGCGCCTCAGGGAGACGGTGTTCGCGACCGTGAGCGCCGCGGACCTGGAGGCCGGCCTGCGGGTGTTCCAGGCCCTGCAGGATCATCTCCGCGGCGAGGCCGGGCTCGACGGGGCGGAGGCCGGGGCGCGTCGCGGCGAGGCCGCGGAATGACGCTCCCCGGCTGGCGCGACTGGGCCTTCGCGCTCAAGACCTTCGGTGCCGGCATGCTGGCCCTGTTCCTGGCGTTCTGGATCGATCTGCCGAACCCCTACTGGGCGCTCGGCACCGTCTACATCACCAGCCAGGTACTGGCCGGCGCCACCCGCTCCAAGGCGCTCTACCGGGTGCTCGGCACCCTGCTCGGGGCCGTGGTCACGGTCGCCCTCGTGCCGAACCTCGTGAACGCGCCGGAACTCCTGACGCTCGCCATCGCGACCTGGGTCGCGACGTGCCTGTACTTCTCCCTCCTCGACCGCACCCCGCGCAGCTACCTGATGATGCTCGGCGGCTACACGGCGGCGCTGATCGGCTTCCCGGCCGTGGGCGATCCCGGGACGATGTTCGATGTCGCGGTGGCCCGGGCCGAGGAGATCACCCTCGGCATCCTCTGCGCCAGCCTCGTGAACACGATCGTGCTGCCGCAATCGGTGGCGCCGGTGATCTCCGGCCGGCTCGACCTCTGGCTGCGCGACGCGCGGGGCTGGGTCATCGACGTCCTCGGCCGCACCCGCGCGACGACGGACACGCAGGCCACCCGGCTGAAGCTGGCCTCGGACGCGGTCGCGTTCGATGCCCTGGCGACGCCGCTGCGCTACGACATGACCGGCGCGGAACGCTCGGCGGATGCCATGGCGACCCTGCGCCAGCACATGCTGATGTTCCTGCCCATCGCCTCGGCGGTCTCGGACCGCATCGAGACGCTGGAGCGGGCGAGCGCGCTGCCGCAGCGCCTGCGCACCCTCCTCGACGCCATGGCCGCCTGGCTCGCCTCCGGAACCACCGAACAGGCCGAGGCCGACCGCCTGAAGGCCGACGCGGACGCCCTCGAACCCGGGCTCGGGGAGCGGCCGTCCTGGGACGCCCTCGTACTGGCGAGCCTCCTGGCGCGGCTGCGCGACTTCATCGACCTGCGCCAGGACGCGCGGATCCTGCAGCGGCACATCGCGGACGGGACGCCGGTCACCGAGGACCTGACCTTCCGGTACACCGCGGCGGCGCGCACGATCCGCCACCGCGACCACGGCATGGCGCTGCTGTCGGCCCTGGGCGTGTTCCTGACCATCCTGGTCACCTGCGCGATCTGGATCGCGACCGGATGGCCGCACGGCTCGGCGGCCCCGATGATGGCCGCGGTCGGCTGCTGCTTCTTCGCCGCCCAGGACGATCCCGCCCCGTTCATCGTCAGCTTCGCCAACTCGGCCATCGTCGGCGCCCTGGGGGCGGGCGCCTACCTGTTCGCGGTCCTGCCGCTGGCCACCACCTTCGAGATGCTGGCCCTGGCGCTGGCCCCGGCCCTCCTGGCCTGCGGGGTGTTCATGGCCCAGCCGAGGACCGCGCCCCTGGCGATGGGCGCGGCGGTCAACGGCTCGGCCATGATCGCCCTCCAGGGCAGCTACACGGGGGACTTCGCGGCCTTCACCAACGCCTCCGTCGCGGTCATCGTCGGCATGTGGGTCGCGGCCATCGTCACGCGCCTCGTCCGCTCGGTCGGCGCCGGCTGGTCGGCGCGGCGCCTGCGGGCCGTCAACCGCCGCAGCCTCGCCCGCGCCGCCGGGCGCCAGGGCGCGCAGAACGGTCTCGAACTCGCCGCGCTGATGCTCGATCGGGTCGGCCTGATCGCGCCGCGGCTGGCCGCCCTGCCGTCCGACGACGCGGAATGGACCGCCGACCTCCTCGCCGAGGTCCGGGTCGGCATCAACGTCGTGGAACTGCGGCGCGACCGGCGGCAGCTCTCGGAGCCGGCCCGGGCGGCGGTCGAGGCACTCCTCGTCGCGCTGTCGCGGCACTTCGCGGCCGAGCCGGGGAAGCCCGCCCCCGGCCTGCTCGAGGCCGTCGACGGGGCCCTCGACGCCGTCTCCCGCGACGTGCGGCGGGCGGCCGGCCGGGCCGCGCTGATGGGTCTCGTCGGCGTCCGGCGCGGCCTGTTCCCGGACGCGCCGCCCTACCGGTCGACGCTGCCCACCACCACGCATCCGGAGCTCGCGGCATGACGGGTGAAGTCGACCTGTACGGCGTGTTCGTGCCGAGCCTCGCGGCCTGGATGCTGATCGCCTTCGCCCTGAGCCTGCTCGTGCGGCGGGTGCTGGCCCGGACCGGGTTCTACCGCATGGTCTGGCACCGGCCCTTGTTCGACCTCGCCCTCTACGTCGTGCTCCTCGGCCTCGTCGTCTCGGTCGCGGTCCCTCTCACCTCCTGACCGGCGGGCTCGTCCGGCCGCCCGGTCTCGCCCTGCCCACACCTTCCGGATCCCTCCATGCCCCGGCTTCTCGCCCTCTCGTTCCGCCTCCTCGTCACCCTCGGGACGGTCGCCGCCGCGATCGTCGTCGGGCTGGCGCTGTGGGACTACTACATGGAGGCGCCGTGGACCCGCGACGGGCGCGTGCGCGCCGACGTGGTGCAGGTGGCCCCCGACGTCTCCGGCCTCGTCACCGAGGTGCTGGTGGCGGACAACCAGGTGGTGAAGCGGGGCGACGTGCTGTTCCGCATCGATCCCGAGCGCTTCGATCTCGCCCTGCGCCAGGCGGAGGCGGTGGTCGAGGGCAAGCAGGCGACCGCCGAGCGGGCCGCCGCCGACTACGTCCGCTATCAGAAGCTCAGCGACGCCGCCGCGTCCCAGCAGAGGGTCGAGGCCGCCCGGGCGACCGACCTGGAGGCCAGGGCGGCGTACGGGCAGGCGGTGGCCGACCGTGACCTCGCCAAGCTCAACCTCGAACGCTCCGCGGTGAAGGCCGCGGTCAACGGGCGCATCACCAACATGGAGCTGCGTCCCGGCACCTACGTGTCCACCGGACGGGGCGTGATGGCGCTCATCGACAGCGACACGCTGCGCGTCGAGGGCTATTTCGAGGAGACGAAGCTCCCGCGCATCCATGTCGGCGACAAGGCCAGCGTCCGCCTGATGGGCGAGACGTCGACGCTGAACGGCCGCGTGGAGAGCTTCGCGGGCGGCATCGAGGATCGCGAGCGCACGGCGGGCTCGAACCTGCTGGCCAGCGTCAACCCGACCTTCGCCTGGGTCCGGCTGGCCCAGCGCATCCCGGTGCGGATCAAGCTGGACGACGTTCCCGACGAGACCCGCCTGGTCGCGGGCCGCACGGCGACGGTCGCGGTCGCGTCCGAGGGCGGGACCCCGCATTTCAGCCTGTTCGGATCCTGGCGCGGGGCGCCGGAGCCCGCCGCCCGGGAGACGAGAAGCCGCTGAGGACCGGCCGGCGATCCCACCTGCCGGACGGACAGAGATCGGGAGACGAACCATGGCGACACCCGCTTCGAGCCGGCCCCAGGCCGGGCCGGACCGCGTCCTGGCCGAGGCGCCGTACCGGATCGGTGCGGTGACCCTGGCCGTGCGCGACCTCGACGCGCTCACGCGGTTCTACCGGGACATCATCGGGCTCGGCATCCTCTCGGAGACCGAGAGTGCCGTGCATCTCGGGACGGGCGACGCGACGCGCCTCGTCCTGCGCCGTGACCCGAACGCGCGGTCACGGGACCCGCGCGAGGCCGGCCTGTTCCACACGGCGTTCCTGCTGCCCGACCGAAGCGACCTCGGTGCCTGGCTCCTGCACGCGGAGAGGCACGGCATCGCGCTCACGGGCGGCGCCGACCACCTCGTGAGCGAGGCCGTCTACCTCGACGATCCGGAAGGCAACGGCATCGAGATCTACGTCGATCGCCCGGCATCGGCGTGGCCGCGTGCGTCGGACGGTTCGGTCGTGATGCGCAACGAACGGCTCGATCAGGCCGGGATCGTCGGTGCCGCGACGCGTCCCTGGTCGGCGATGCCGGCCGCCGCCTGCGTCGGGCACGTCCATCTCCAGGTGGGCGACCTCGGAGCGGCAGAGCGCTTCTACGCGAACCTGCTCGGCTTCGACGTGATGTGCCGCTATCCGGGAGCCCTGTTCCTCGGCTCCGGCGGCTACCACCATCAGCTGGCCGGCAACGTCTGGAACAGCCGCGGTGCGGCCGTCAGATCCGAGGGGCGGACGGGCCTCGCCGAGGTGGTGCTGCTGGTCGATCGACCGACCCTGGCATCGACGGGAGACCGTCTGCGCGAGGCCGACGCGCCCCTCGGCGCGGACGACGGCGCGCTCGTTGTCCGCGATCCCTGGGGCATGGCTCTGCGGCTCCAGCCCACCGACTGACAGCGCCGCCGACGCTCCGTCGGGCGCGATGCGCGGAGCGCGAGACCCGAAGGCTGGAGCCGCATCGCCGTCGCGGCCGCCACCACCGGAGCGATGCCGGATTCCGGACCCGAGCCGTGCCCGCCGCGCCCGCAGAGCGTCGCCTTGGGGCTGTCGGACCGCGAGCGCAGGGCGACGCCGGCACGCGGACGACATGGCGGGAGCGTCCGATCCCGACGCAGCGAACCCGCTTGCCCGAGCGGTGCGCTTCAGGCGCCGGCTCCCGGCACGGCCTTCGGCTTCGGACGCACCGGCGGCACGAGGCGGAACAGCAGCATGCCGGCGACCATCGCCGCCACGAAGGTCAGGGCCTCGGCCGGGGCCACCGTCAGGATGGTGAGGGCGGGGCCGGGGCAGAGGCCGACCAGGCCCCAGCCGAGGCCGAAGATCGCGGCTCCGGCGATGAGATGCAGGTCGAGGTCGCGCCGGGTCGGGACATCGAACCTGGGCGCGAGCACCGGCCGGCCGCGCCGCAGCGCCAGGCGGTAACCGGCGGCCGAGACCGCGACGGCACCCGCCATGACGAGGGCGAGGCTCGGGTCCCAGCGGCCCGTCACGTCGAGGAAGGCGCGCACCTTGGCCGGGTCGGCCATGCCCGAGACGAGGAGGCCGAGGCCGAACAGGAGGCCGACGGCGAGGGCGGAGACGGTCTTGGCCATGGCTCAGGCTCCGACGAGACGCCGCGCGACGAGGACGGTGAGGATCGCGACGGTCATGAACGTGCCGGTGGCGGCCAGCGAGCGGGGCGAGCCGCGGCCTATGCCGCAGACGCCGTGGCCGCTGGTGCAGCCGGATCCGAGGCGCGCGCCGAAGCCGACCAGCAGGCCCGCGACGACGAGGAGCGGGAACGACGCCCCGATCGTCACCGGCGGCAGGTCGCCCCCGAGACCCCTGTAAGCGACCGGCGCCAGGACGAGGCCCGCCACGAAGGCGGCCCGCCAAGCGGTCCCGCGCGCGGGCGGGACCAGGAGCCTGCCGAGGATGCCGCTGATGCCGGCGACGCGCCCGGTGAGGAGGAGGAGGAGCGACGCGGATGCGCCGATCATCGCTCCGCCGATAAGGGCGCTGACTGCGGTGAAGTCATCCATCTCGATCTGCCCACAGCTCCGGTCCAGGCGAGGCCCGGCTCGGCGGCGGAGAACGCTGTCCCGCGCGATAACATTAGACGGCTCTTATTTAGTGCACCCTAATGTTCTGCGGCAAGCGCTGCGAGCGCCGGAGCGACGCGCCGGCCGGCTTCCCGGAGCGCGCGGGCTTCCTCCGCGATCGCCGCGCGCGACGGGCTGCGGGCTTGCTCTCGCCATCGCCGCGATGGCGTTACGCCGCAGCGGGCCGAGCCTGCGGCTGCGCAACCGGCCGGACCGTTCGGGACTCGCGGTGGAGATCCTGCGTGGCTGACGCGGTCAGGCGAGTTCCGGGCAGAAGATGTCCTTGAGGGTCGCCAGCACGCGGGCGACCCGGGGATCCTCCAGGCGGTAGTGAAGCGTCTGGCTCTCGCGCCGGTACGCGACCAGCCCGTCCTCCCGCAGCTTGGCGAGGTGCTGCGACAGGGCAGACTGGCTGAGTCCGACCGCCTCGGCGAGGCTCGTCACGTCCATCTCGCCGCGGGCGACCAGCAGGCACAGAATGAGCAGGCGCTTCTCGTTGGCGAGGAGACGGAGCAGACGGGCCGCGTCGCCGGCCCTGTCCTGAAGGCGCAGCAGTTCGTTCGGCGTGACGACGTCCATCGGTCCGGATCCGGGCGCTCTCAGGGTCTCTTATTTAGCGGATCCTAATATATCGCGGGCGTCGCCATTTGCCACGCCGGCGCGCGCCTTGCCTCACCGAGCAGCTCGGCGAGCCTGTCCGGTTCCGACGGCCGGCTACGGCGACGAGACCCGGCAGGACGGTCGTCGAGGGACAGCCGTCATTCCTGTTCCGTCTCCGGCCTGTGGCGGTGTGAAACGCGTCCCCCGACGGGGTGGGAAACGCCGACCGTCTGAAATCCACCGCACCTACATTGCTGCACCCGAGACGCGTTCAATTCGCTCCAGGCGCGGCCTCGAATATCTGAGGGCATTTAAACATGGACTCAGATACTAAAAATCGTGAATTCGCCAAGAAATATGGGTTCGGTCGCTGTTAGAAATATCGATCTCGGTCCGCACAATTGCTCCAGAATTGGGAAAAATAGGACCATCATCGGCCCGACAGATCGTTCTAAACGTTTTGTTAACCATGTAAGAGGAATGCATTCAAAACTTCGTGTGGACGATCGCTGGGTGCCCTGAGCCGCGAGGGCCCGGATTTTTTCTTGAGACAGCGGCGCAGAGAGACGCGTTCCTGATGGGTCACCGGCCAGGTCAGCTCTGTGTCCCACGCCGCGACCGGCAGATCCGCGATGGCGGACGGCTCGTCGTCGCGGCCAGCACCGGCCTGGTCCTGGTCCTCGACCTGCCGGCGCGCGCCGCGGAGCGACCTCGGCCCGAGGTGGTGACCGCCACCAGCGGCCGCGATGGTAGAGCCAACGTCATCGCGTCGAATGTCGTCGCGACGGCCGGTGCTGACGGCCCTGACCTGTCCTTGATCAATGTCGATGCCGCGGCCGCCGGCAACGACCTCGCCGCGACGATCCGGACCGGTTCGGTGGGCGGAGCGGGCGGGCGCGGCGACGCGATCGTGGGGCTGGCATCCGTCCCGGGCGCGAGCGGTGGGCGCGGCGGTGCCGTCGCGGTGACGCTCGGAGAGGATGTGAGCGGAGAGGGGGATCAGGTCGGCTACACGACGCGCGCCCGCGTCTCCCAGCTCCAGTTCCGGCCGATCCCGCGGTTCTGGGTCTTCTCCCGGGGTGGGAACGGCGGCGACGCCCAGAAGAATGTCGGCGCCGGCGGCGATGCCGGGCCGGCGACCCTGACCCTGTCGTCCCGCGTCGCGACCGAGGGGCAGGCCTTCCTGGGGGTCCGGGTCAGTGCGGTCGGCGGCGATGCCGGCCGCGGGGGCACCGACGCCGACCAGACCGCCTCCAGACGGGGCGGCGCCGGCGGCGCGGCCGCGCTCACGGTGACACGCTCCGGGCAGGTGACGACCGACGGTGTCGGGGCGACCGCGGTGATTGTTGAGTCCATCGGCGGCGCGGGCTCGATCCGCGGGTCCGGGACCTTCTACAGCAACCCCTTCGTGACGCCGGGCGGCGCGGGCGGCACCGCGCGCCTCGACATGGCCGGGACCATCCGGACCTCCGGCGACTCTGCCCTCGGCGGCCTCGTCCAGAGCATCGGCGGCGACGGCGGGATACAGCCCGATGCCGGCGGCCGGCCCGGTGGCCGGGGCGGTGACGGCGGGACCGTCACGGTGACCCAGAGCGGCACGATCGTCACGGCGGGCGACTACGCCCTCGGCCTCGTCGCGCAATCGGTCGGCGGGCCGGGCGGCAAGGGCGGCGGCGGCGTGTTCGGTGGCGGCGGCGGGGGCGATGCCGCCCCGGGCGGATCGGTGACCCTGACCAACAGCGGGACGGTGACGACGTCCGGCGCCGGGGCGACCGGCCTCGTGGCGCAGAGCATCGGCGGCGGCAGCGCCCTCTCGGCCCTGCCGCTCGCGGCCCTCGACGTGGCGCCCGGGAGCGGCGGCGGGGCCGGAGGCATCTCGCTCTGGTTCGGCCGCGGCGGGGCCGGCGGGACCGGGGGCGCGGGCGGGACCGCGGAGATCGTCAACGCGGGTGGCCGGATCACGACCGAGGGCGACTCGGCCTTCGGGGCGTTGGTGCAGAGCATCGGTGGCAGCGGCGGCAGCGGTGGCGGCGCCTTCCCGGCCGGGGCCTTCTTCGCGGTCGGCCTGGGCGGCAGCGGCGGCGGCGGCGGTGATGGCGGTCTCGCGCGCTTCACCGGCCGGGCCGGCGCGATCGAGACCGGCGGGGCGGGATCGACGGCCGTGCTGGTGCAGAGCATCGGCGGCGGCGGCGGCGCCGGCGGCGACGTCAGGAGCATCGCGGTGGGCGCGGCGCTCTCCGCCTCGTGGGCGATCGGCGGATCCGGTGGCAAGGGGGGCAACGGCGGCGAGGCCCGCATCGAGAGCAGCAGCACCGTGACCACCGCCGGTCTCGGAGCGGACGGCCTGGCCGTCCTCAGCATCGGCGGCGGCGGCGGTGTCGGCGGCCTGGCCAGCGCGACGGCGATCACGACGCCCCTGGCCACGCCGAGCGGGCAGTCGCTGCCGAGCTTCGCCTTCTCCACCGCGATCGGCGGCTCGGGGGGCGACGGCGGCAATGGCGGCCCAGCGGGCGTGATCAATGCCGGCCGGGTCACCACCTACGGCGACGCGGCCGCGGGGTTGCTGGTCCTCAGCGTCGGCGGCGGCGGCGGGATCGGCGGCGATGCCGCCGCCTACGCGCTGGCGGTCGCCCCGCCGGGCCAGATGGCCGTGTCCGCCACCTCCACGCTGGGCGGGACGGGCGGCGGCGGCGGCAATGGCGGCACCGTCACCGCCGCGAATAGCGGCGCGGTGCGCACGTCCGGGGACGGCGCGATCGGCATCCAGGCCCAGAGCATCGGCGGGGGCGGCGGCAATGGCGGGGGCGCGACCGCGACGAGCAACAGCCTGAGCCTCAAGCAGAACGTCACGGTGGCGCGGAGCGTCGGCGGCACCGCGGGCGTCGCCGGGATCGGCGGCGCGGTCACGGTCACGCAGTCCGGCAGCGTCACCACCGGGGGAGCCGGCGCGGTCGGCATCCTCGCGCAGAGCATCGGTGGGGGCGGCGGCAACGGCGGCAACGCCGCGAGCCTCGCGGCCCCCGGCTTCTCCTTCGACAAGACCCTGAACGGCCTCGTCGGAAAGCTTCCGATCGCCGATACCCTCTCGGTGACGGAGACGATCGGCGGCGGGAAGGGCAAGGGCAATGTCGGCGGCGCGGTCACGGTGACGAACCGGGGCGCGATCACGACCGGGGGGTCGGACGCCCACGGCATCGAGGCGCAGAGCATCGGCGGGGGCGGCGGCAACGGCGGCACCGTGTCCGGATCGGCCGTCGGCAAGCTCACCGTCGGCCTGACGCTCGGCGGCCAGGGCGGCAGCGGCGGCAGCGGCGGGGACGTGACCGTCACCAATGCCGCTGGCGGCCTGATCGCGACCAGCGGCGACGGCTCGCACGGGATCGTGGCGCAGAGCGTCGGCGGCGGCGGCGGCATGGGCGGCAGCGTCGCGGCGCGTGACGTTTCCGACCCCGACACCGTCGGAACGATCTGGACGCAGATCAAGAAGACGATCGGTGTCGCCGCCTACCAGGAGTGGGCGAAGGACAAGGAGAACAAGGACGATCTCGATCGATTCCTGAAGGACATCAAGTCCAGCGACACGTACAAGGGCCTGGCGGATCAGCTCAAGAACTCGGATTTCGGCAAGGCGCTCAAGTCCTACAGCGGCAGCGTCTCGAGCTATCTGGACGCGCAGAAGAAGGGCGCCACCAAGCTGCCCGAGGTGGCGTTCACCCTGTCGCTCGGCGGGAGCGGCGCGCAGGGCGGGAACGGCGGTCGCGTCTCGGTCGAGAACGGCGGCACCGTCCGGACGATGGGGATCGGCGCGCACGGCATCCTGGCGCAGAGCATCGGCGGCGGCGGCGGCCAGGGTGGCCTCGCCTACGCGGAGGCGACCAACAGGACGACCGTGACGGCGACGCTCGGCGGCACGGGCGGCAGCGGCAACATCGGCGGCACGGCCAAGATCGTGAACACCGGTTCCGTCGCCACCGCGGACGATGCCGCCTACGGCCTCTACGCGCAGAGCATCGGCGGCGGCGGCGGCAACGGCGTCGGCGCAACGGTCGCCGGCAGCCAAGCGAACAAGGGCCTGACGCTCAACCTGACCGTCGGCGGATCGGGAGGGACCGGCGCCCGGGGCGGATCTGTCCAGGTCGATAACCACGGCTCGGTGACCACCGCCGGGGCCGAGGCGCATGCCGTCGTCGCCCAGAGCATCGGCGGCGGTGGCGGAAGCTTCTCGGCGCCCTCCGCCGAGGCCGACACTCCCGCCGCTGCCACCCCCGCCGCTGCGGCGGAGGGGACGGAATCATCCAAGGAGCCGGCCGCGAGCCAGGTTCAGAGCCAGACCAAGAGTGAGGCGAAGAGCGGGACGAAGAGCGACGCGCAGGCGCTGGCGGACGCCCTGCTCGCCGCGCTCGACATCGAGCGGATCGCCCCACCGGAGGATCCGGCCGGCGTCTCCGAGAGATCCGGCAGCCTGACGCTCGGCGGCTCCGGGCGCGTGGCGGGCGACGGTGGCGGCGTGACGATCGTGCAATCCGGCACGGTCGCCACGACGGGCTTCGGGGCGGTGGGCATCCTGGCGCAGAGCATCGGCGGTGGCGGCGGTCTCGCCTCGGTGGCGGCCGGCCCGGGCGGCCACCGCTACACGTTCGGGATCGGCGGCGCGGGCGGCGCCTCGGGGAGCGGCGGCCCGGTCGGGGTGAGCCTGACCGCGGGCGCGCAGGTCTCCACCGTCGGCGACGCGGCGCCGGCGCTGCTGCTGCAGTCGATCGGCGGCGGCGGTGGCTACGGCGGCGCGCACCAGGCGATGGGATACGCGGTGCCCTACGCACTGCGCGACGGGTCCGGCGGCAACGGTGGGACGATCCGGGTGACGCTGGAGGAGGGCAGCGCGATCCGCACGTCGGGCGCCCAGTCCCACGGCCTCCTCGCCCAGAGCCTCGGAGGCGGCGGCGGCCTGCTCCTGGACCTCGCCGGCCCGGCCGCCGGGGCGTCGGGTCAGAGCCGTCTGAACGCGACCGGCAAGGGCGGCGACATCTCCGTCGCGTCGTCCGGATCGATCATCGCGTCGGGCCGCGACGCGAACGCGATCTTCGTCCAGTCCGGCGTCCAACGCACCGACGGGAGCCTCGAACCCGACCCGGAGCGGGGCGGCAGGATCAACCTCCAGGTGAACGGCCTCGTCACGGGCGGCAGCGGCACCGGGGCGGCGATCCGCATCGACGGCGGGCGCTCCACTACGATCGTGATCGGCGGGCGCGCCGTGGTCAGCGCGGCTTCGGGCCGGGCCATCGTCGGCGCGTTCTCCGCCGGCGAGATCAACAATTACGGCACCGTGATCGGCGACGTGGACTTGGCCGCCGGCCAGGCGGGGGGCGTCACCTTCGTCAACGGCGGTTTCCAGAACACGGGTGGGACCTCGGCGATCCTGCGCACCGGACCCGAAGGCGTCATCGCCCTGGGGCCGAACGGCCGCCTGCACAACAGCGCCACCCTCGACATCGGCGGCGTCGGCAAGGTCGCCCGAGCGACGGTGACCGGCAATTTCGAGCAGAGCGCGTACGGGCGGATGCTCGTCGACGTGGCGCCCCTGGCGCCGGAGGGGGCCCTGCGCGCCGATCTCCTCACCGTCACCGGCACCGCGTCACTGAAGGGCCTCGTCGAGCCGCATCTGATCGACGGGCTGCTGCCCGGCCGGTACGCCTTCCTCCGGGCCGGTCAGGTCGTGGAGAGCGGCGCCATGGCTGTCGGCAGCAGCCTCCATTCCGGCGCGGTTCCGATCTCCTGGTCGATCGTCGCGTCGGGCGACACCCTCTCCCTGGTCCCGAGAGCCCGGTTCACGGAGCCGACGGGCGTCACGCTCACGCCGGACCAGCGCAGCGTCGCGCAGGGCCTGCAGGATGCCTGGGACGGCAATACCAGGCAGCTCGGAACGCTCTACGGGCGCTTCCTCTCGGTCGACAGCCAGAAGGCCTACGCCGCTGCCCTCGACGAGTTGAAGCCCGAGTCCAACCAGGACAGCCTGACCGACCGGACGCTCGACACCCGCAAAGGTCTTCAGCGGGCCATGAGCTGTCCGGCCTTCAGCGGCACCGGCACGCTCCTGCGTGAGGGCGAGTGTGTCTGGGGGCGGATCACGAGCGCCCACACGACCCTTTCCGCGACCGCGGAGGACGGCGGCTATCGCCAGACCGCCCTCAGCTACCAGACCGGCCTCCAGACCGAGTTCGCCCCTGACTGGTTCTTCGGTCTGACCGGCGCCTACACCCGCGCCATCCAGAGCGATCCCGACCGGATCACCGGGACGACCAGCGATGCCGGCGATGTCTCGGCGGCGCTCAAGCACCAGATCGGCCCCTGGTTGCTCGCGGCATCGGCCAATCTCGGATATTCCTGGGCCGAGAACAGGCGCCTGATCGACTTCGGCGGCGCCACGGCCACGGCGCGCAGCAAGTCCGGGATCCTCTCGGCGGGCGGGCGGCTGCGGGCAAGCTACCAAGTCCTGTTCGGCGATTGGTATCTCAAGCCCTACGCGGATCTGGATCTGCTCTACAGCTACAGTCCCGCCTATTCAGAGACCGGGGCCCCCGGCTTCAACCTCGACATGCGACCGGTCGCCAAGACGCTGGTGGCGTTCAGCCCGATGCTGGAGATCGGCGGCCGGATCGACCTCGATGCGGGGCGCTGGATCCGGCCTTACGGTATCCTCGGCGTGACGCTCCTCTCGGACGACCATTTCACCGGCAGGGCGAGCTTCCAGGGGACCGGCGCTCTCGGCCTGTTCGCTACGGAATCGTCGATCCCCGATCGCCTCGGCGAGATGGGGCTGGGCTTTCAGATCAGCCTCGGTGGCGGCATCGAGGTGACCGGCGAGTATCAGGGTCAAGTCGGCGATCACTTCCTCTCGCATGCGGGGACTGCTCGGATGCAGCTGCGCTTCTGAGCGCGACGTGGAGCATTCCAGGGACGTCGCGTGGGCGGAGGTGACGAAGCGGGCGTGACGGACAGGCCGGTGTGACCTGACCGACTGGCTCTGGACCGGGCTGATTGAGAGGATCGGCCAGGACCGAAGGAGTCGGGCATGCGGCGAGGTCAGAAGACGAGCGCGGAGCAGGTGGTGCTCGGACCTTACGCGAGGGCTCGCAGATACTGCTCGGCGGTCTCCCACGCGCCGTCCCTCGCAGCCAGACCGATATAGCCGTCGGGTCGGACAACGATGAGGTCGGAACCGCTCGGCAGCGACCGACGCGTCGGTTCGAGCAGGCCGGGGAAGCGCTCGATCAGTTCAGCCCCACGCGTCGCGTCCGCCGCATAGAGGACGAAGCGCGGCTCGCTGCCGGCGCCCGGGGGCGGTCCCGCGTAGGCAGCAGGCTCCCAACGCGCTCCGGCGCCGTGTCCGAGGGAGAGCGGGCTGTCGGCATAGGCGATCTCGATCTCGCTCAGCTGCGTCGCCATCCGGTCGCGGACGACATGGAGGCCGAGCAGGAAGCGCAGCGCGAGGTTGCGCGCCGTCTGCGCCGCCGGGTTCGACAGCGTCGCCATGTCGGTCAGCCGGGTCGCGTTGCGCAGGACCAGCTCCCCGACCGCGCTGCGCTCTGGGCTGTAGCTGTCGAGCAGGGACGCGCTCGCTTGACCGCGCACCACCATCGCCAGCTTCCAGGCGAGGTTCACCGCGTCCTGCATACCGGTGTTCATCCCCTGTCCGCCTGCGGGACTGTGGATGTGCGCCGCATCGCCGGCGAGAAAGGCGCGCCCGCGCCGGTAATCCGCGACCTTGCGCTCGTTGATGCGGAAGTGCGTCAACCAGACCGGGTCAGACACGCGGAAGCCGCCGCCGGCGCGCTGATCGACGAGGGCTTGCACGTCGTCGAGGGTGGGCTCCGGCCGCGGGTGCGTCGCATCCGCCTTGCCCACCGTCGCGATGACGCGCGCCCGACCGCCCGGGATCGGGAAGACGACGAAGGGGCCGTCACGGTGCAGGTAGGTCGCGATCTCGTCCGCCGGCGGTGCTGCGGGCCCCTCGAGGCGCACGTCGGCGAGCAGCCAGTCGTCCCCCTGCGCCGAGCCGGAGAACGGGATGCCGAGTTTGTGCCGGACCGTGCTGTGAGCACCGTCGCAGCCGATCAGCCACGGCGTCCTCACCGTCTCCTCGCGCCCGTCGGCGTGTCGCACGTGCGCGTCGATGCCGTCGGCCGTCTCGGCGAAGTCGACCAGCTCGACCTGACGCTCGATCTCGACGCCGAAGGCGCCCAGCTGCGCGGTGAGAAGGCGCTCCGTCTCGCATTGTGGGATCATCAAGGCGAAGTTGTACGCGCTCGCCACGCCTTCCAGGCGCGGGCTGCCGAGCACCTTGCCGCCGCTGCGGATCGAGGCACCGGGAGCGCGCAGTCCCGCATCCAGGAAGGCTCGCGTGCAACCCATGCGATCCATGAGTTCGAGGGTGCGCGACCAGACCACGAGGGCCTTCGAGGTCTCCGTGGCGTGCGGGGCGCGGTCGATCAGGCGCACTCCGACGCCGTAGCGGGCCAGCTCCGCCGCCATGGTCAGACCGACCGGCCCCGCGCCGACGATGAGAATGTCCGTCATGGACCCGCCTCCCGCGCCACGTGGCTCGCTCGGTCGCGTATCCTGAGGCGGTACCACCTCAGTCTCGAATTCGCCCAGCGGAGAGACCCGACCCTAAAGGGCGCCGTCCGGTGGTCAAGGCTCGCCGCACTCGCTCGGTGCCCGCACGCCGGCGGAGCGGTCACCGATCCGGTCGAGGGCCGCCGGCGCAGCGTCCTTGGCCATCGACAGATGTCCCACGCCAGGCACGCGGTCGAACGCGACCCGGCTGCCGGCTCGGCACAGCCGCGCGCGATACTCCTCGGTCACCCGCGGCGGCACGCGGTTGTCCGTGCTGCCCTGCGCCAGGAAGATCGGGATGCGCGGCGGAGCAAAATCAGGAGCCGCGTGAGAGCTGGAGAGCCGCGCCTTCGTGCGGCCTGAACGGCATCCGGCCTGTGCTGCACGTCACGGCAATCTCTGGAAGATCGCCTACAATCCTACACAGTTCGGCGGGCCGACGTAAACGCGGATCTGCTAGACGCCACCGTGCATGCAGAAGGTGTGGGATAGTGAAGACGTTGCTCGCAGCCGCCATACTTCTCGGATCGACGGTCGGCGCGATGGCGGTCGAGTCGTACGGGGATTACCGTGACTATTTCGATGCGAAGCCCGTGACCGCGAAGCGCGCGCCGCGCAGCGCTTCCCAGAAGAAGGCTCCCATCGACATCACCACGGACTTGAGCGCGGTGCGACGCCGCGCCGATGGCGACCACCGTGAGATGTACCGCTACGAGACTGGGTCGAGGCTGATCGCTGACATGAGGCCTCGCAACTGGGACGGCGGGCATGTTCCCGTGCAGCCGCACAGTTGGTCGCCGGATGGCTTCTGGAGCCCCATGGTACAGTCACACGAGGGGCGCGAGCGGCCCGACCAGTCATTCGAGGGGCGGGGACGGCCCGAGCGATTCCGGTGATGCTGCGTCCTGTAGGGCGCGATGGACGCTGCGGCGTGAGATCTTGAGCGCTCGTTCGAGGCGGTCGAGTACGCCACCCTCGAATGGGTCGACTGGTTCAACCACCGGCGGCCGCTCCAACCGATCGGCACGCTGCCTCCGCCGAGACGGAAACCCGCCGCTTCTGCCGAAGCCGAGGTCCGAGCCTTGGCCGCCTGACCCGAACCGGACAGGCTCCGGGAAAGCCGCCGCGGTTTACTGCGGGTGACGGCGCAGGCCCGCAAAACCATAGACCTCGATGGGCTTGTCCAGCGGACTAGCTCATCGCCGTGGCGTGACGACGCCTGTTATGCGGCGTACAAGAACAAAGGCGCTTGCGCTGAGCGGACTCGGGTTTGTCCGACGGGTCTGCGACGATTGCCGAAGTCAGAGCGGGAACGCTGGTGGCTTGCGGCAACGAACAAACCTAACTTTTGACTACCATACAGGGCCGAGTTCCTGCTGAACCATAGCTGGTGACATCGCCTATTCGCGGACGTGCGACAAGGTCGTCGGATGAAATCCTTATCCCGTCTCTTTGTGGCCGCATCACTGGTCGGATGTTACAGCATTGGGTGCGCGCGAGGGCATGCTCCGGGACTGGGTGACGCACGTGGGGCCATCGTGCGTCCCGCGGCCATGAAGCTGTTTGACGCCGAGCCCGTCTTTCCTCGGGTCCCGGCGATCATGTCAAGTCCGTGGATGCCCCTCGAGGTTGGGCGGACCATGGGGGCGATCTGCAAGCCCCACGACGCGGGCGGAGGGACCTCGTTCCTCGGGCTTCATTTCGACGATTACTGCTTCGGCCCGGCTCCTGAGCATGTGGCACACGCTGTCTTGGCCCTCCCTGTCCGAGCGTTCGACCTCGAACGTGACACGCGCCGTGAGGATCTGCGCAAAGCTTTTTATCTGGCGGCTCCCGGCTTCGGGCGCCGTCCTGACTTCACGCTGGGGGCCGGCGCGTTCATGGTCCGCAGCTTCGAGGGAGCGGACCCCCGAGACACCGTGTACCTGATCTGGCCCGTACGATGCGACGAGGGTGAGGCGGGGTTGGATTGCCGCAACGGCATGGGTCGGAAGGCTTTTCGGTTCGCTGCCGACGGCGCCTTGCGGGATGTCAGTGCGGACGTGCTGCCGGCGGATCCGGTCCTGAGCTTCGACGACCGCGTGCGTCAGACGAAGTACGGCGGCAGCGTCCTGTTTCTGCTCGACGACAAGCTGCCTTATGCGCCCACCATGCGCTGGATCATGGAATTCGATCCTGACTCGCCACCACTCGAGAAGGACGATCCGAAGGCCGCGGGCCCTTGGGCCCACTTCGGCTTCGTCCACTGGACCGGTTCTCGTTTCGAGCTCGTCGATCGAATTGCCCGATCGCAATGGCCGTGTCGGAAGCTCAATGACGCCCCGGCCTGCTCGACGTATCCCGACGGCTTCGAGGATCCCTTTGTCATCCCGTGAGCGGAACTCTCGAAGTGGAGGGTGGGGCGGTGCCATCGCCGGAGCATTTGCTGCTCAGGATCGACGGTCCGCCTCTCGATCCAGGTGACGCTCGTCCTCTGTTCGCTCTCTCAGGGAGACGGTGATCGTCCCGACACTTTTGAATAGGGGCGCATCGTGGCTCTGTCGGGCGACCGTTGGCACGCGACAGAGGAGGTCGAACAGGCAGCGATGGAAGGACATCGGCGAAGGCGCACGCCCGCATGGCGTGCTCAATGTGGCCGGTTGCACCCTCGACGCGGCCAACACCGGAGACACACCGTTGACCAGCCGTCCCAAGATCAGCTCCGTTCCGATCGTCCCCAGTGAGGTCGAAGGTACTCTCGAAGCTCCCGTCATCTACTTCGAAGCCACATCGACGCATGGCGTCGGAGGAGGCGTCGGTCGCCTCGCTCTCGAGATGATGCTCTCCGAGCCCAGCGCGGACGGCACCCCGATCAGTCGGCGAAAGATAGTCGTACACCTGCGCGGCCCGCTGGGCGCGTTCATAAGTCTGAAAGCCGCGATTGAACACATCGAGGAAATGGCCGCCGGCCCGCTCACGGCGGACATCGCGGAAGATGGGAAACCCAATTGAATCGCGTGCAGATCTGCGTCAAGCGGTGCTCTCGTACTCAGGTCCTATTGGTTCATTCCGGTTTTCCGTAAAATAGAACTTGTATTGATGCTTGGATCGGAGCAGGTCGAATTTCCGGATTGCGTGAGGGATAATCGATTGGCATGGCAGTATGTGATGTATCCCGCGCTGGACATGCAGCGTGTTGATATCGGATATTCGTTCGTCATCCGGTCATAGGGCAGAACAGGGCAAATATTCGGGATAGTTGGCTTCTTGCCCGTCCTCTCCCGGACGGCGGATGCATCGCGGCGGACAGATCCAGTCGCGGATTGCCGCGAAAAATCTTGCATTCCTCAAGCTTGCGAGGGATTCGAAAATCGCCCTCAGGATTTTCCCTGGCAATTTCGAATGATATCGATTCTGAACGCGTTGCTGCGAGCCTACTGGCGTGACGCCCGCCTGACGACCATCGCGGTGATCTCGGCCAGTTTGCTCGGTGCATTGGCCTCGATCTCGGCTCCGTACCTTTTCTCACGCGCCGTCGACGATCTGGCCCGCGGACAAGTGCGGTCCGACGCGCTCCCGCTCCTCATGTCCTACGCGTTCCTGTTCGGATGCGCGAAAGCTCTGGGCATTGGATCACGGTTCCTGATCGTGCTTTGCGCGGAGCGTCTATCGTTCATTGCAAATACGGCCTTCTTTGCGCGCCTCCTACACAAGACGCCAGCCTTCTTCCTGGAGCACAACGCCGCGGAGATCGGGACTGCCCGTCAGCAGGGAACCCAGACGCTGAACCTCATCACCCAGCTCGGGCTCGGAGGCTTGCTCCCTGGATGCGTCCAGATCGCCTTCAGCGTCCTAGTCCTCGGCAACCTCGTCAGCTGGGACATAGCCCTGATCATATTCATCTACGGCGTGGTCGTGATCGCGCTCGACTACACGCGTATCGGCAAAGTCAAACCCGCTCTCAATGAGGCGATGAATCAAAGTCAGGCCAATGCGCGCTTGGTCGGCAACGCCATCGCCGTCATCGACACCCTGCGCCAGACACGCGGCGAACGATGGATCACCGAGCGCTTTACTGCCAGCGCGGGTGATGCCTTCGCGAATTTGCGGCGCTACGCGCTGGTGAGCAGCGCCTTCTGTGGGCTTCTGGGCATCGCTGCAGCCTTGCAGTTGACGGTCACGTTCCTGATCCTCGTCCCCCGGTTCGAGGGCGGCCTGATCTCGATCGGCGGCATCGTGCTCTTCAACACGTTGCTGATCCAGTTGAATGAGCCGTTCCACATGGTCGGCATGGCCATCAAGGAGTCGGTCGAAGCAGCGGCCCGCTTCCGGCCCTTAGCGATGATGTGGAGAGCACCGGAAGAACTCGAGCCCGCCGATCCGCTGCCCTACCGGCCGTCCCTCGGCATCGTCGCTTTCGAGAACGTCAGCTTTCGCTACGCCAATGGTCGTGGCGTTGCCGGCCTCTCCTTCGTCGCTCGCCGCGGCACGCCGACCTTCCTTACGGGTGAGACCGGTGCAGGCAAATCAACCGTCGTTCGCCTGCTGTTGAAGGGGTTGCAACCGAGCGGCGGCCACATCTTCGCCGACGGAACCGACCTGACTCGCATCGCGAGCGATGATTGGTTCAACCATGTCGGCGTCGTGCCGCAAGAGGTGACACTGCTCAACGATACGCTGTCGGCCAACATCGTGCTGGGCCGTCCGTTCGACGCGGAGCGCCTCCGCCGGGCCTCCGCGCAGGCCTCCATCCTCACGCGCATCGAGGCCATGCCGGAAGGGTTTGAGACCGTCGTGGGCGAACGGGGCCTCAAGCTGTCGGGCGGTGAACGGCAACGCATCGCCATCGCGCGGGCGCTCTACGGCGAACCGGCGATTCTCGTTCTGGACGAAGCCAGTTCGGCCCTCGACGACGAGACCGAGCGGCACATCATGGACGGCTTACGTGACCTTGTTGACGGGTTGACCATCATCGCGGTCACGCACCGCACCTCCATGATACGGCCAGGAGATCAGAACGTCCGCCTGTCGGCGTCCCCACCACGGGCGTAGCCGTCTGAGATGGGCCGACAGCCGAAGGGCGGCTCCGGGTGGAATGCCGCCATTTTTGCTGTGGGACGGCAGATGTAGCGAAGCGGATATATAGCCGCACGGACCAAGTCCGACCCTTTTCCGACCCTCGCTGCGCCAGAGTGCAGGCCGCGTTGCGAGGCGAAGGTTCGTGGCCGGAACGGGCGGCTCCGCGATCGGCCGGGTTCGAGCACCATGTCGAGGACGTGGGCGTTCGACGTCTGACGGAAGGCCGCCCCGGGACGCTGAGCGCGTCTCGACCACGAACGGCGCGAAGCCGGGTCCCAGAACGCCACCGGCATGCCCCGATCCATGCCGCAGATTTGCAACAGAACATGGAAAACAGCCGTTCTACTAGAACTATTCCAGTTCAAGGCCCCGCATTCGCATCGCTGTTTCGTAGCGGCCGAACAAGCGTTTGGCTGAGAGCAGATGCATCAGTTTAGATCGGCTAAAAGCGTTCAGAACGCTTGCGTCTATCCTCGGCGTGACAGTCTAATCGGCCGGCGCCGCGCGCTCGTGTGCGTCGGCGAGGCACCTGAGGATTGGAGTTATGGTGGCGGTATCATTGGATGCCCTACATCGCAGTGAGAACCTGAACCTCCAGCGGTTCCTTCTTCGCAAACTCGGGAACCCTGCCGACGCAGCCGACGCCGCGCAGGAGACGTATCTTCGCCTCGTCAAAGCACTCACGACCACCGACTTGGAGCATCCGCGCCTCTTCCTGTTCCACCTCGCGCGCAACGTCGCCGCCAATCTCGGCAAGCGCCGCCGGTTCGAAGCGCGCCTCTTCCGATCCATGACCGATCTCGAACTGTCGAGCGTCGTGGACGGGCACGCCCAGACCGAGACGCAGGTGATCGCCCGCGAGCAGCTGCGCCTCGTGGCGGCAACGATCGACGGGCTGCCGCCGCGCTGCCGGGAGGCGTTCCTGCTCAGCACCGTCGAGGGCCTCTCGAACTGGAAGGTCGCCGTCCGTCTCGGCGTCAGCCGCAACATGGTCGAGAAGCACCTCATCACGGCGCTGCTGCACATTCGTCGCGCGTGTCACGAGTTTTTCTGATCGGGCACGTCAGGAGTTCGCGGCCTCGATGGTCTTCATAGGTCGGACGGGCGGAGCGGGCAGCGGGTCGACATGGAGGAGGAGCGCAAGCCCGCGGGCGACGACGAGGCCGCCGACGACCCGATCTACGCGCGGGCCGCGTTCTGGGTGGTTCGCCTGTCCTCCCCCGACGCGACCGACGCCGACCGGGCAGCCTTCGAGACCTGGCGCGCCGCCGACCCGGCCCATGCCGAGGCCTACGCGGAGATGGAGGCGTGGCGGGGCATCGCCGGGCGCGTGCCCGATACGCGCCGGCGCAGGCGGCCGCCGCCGACGCGCCTCGTCGGTCTCGCGGCAGCGCTGGGCCTGTCCGGATTCATCACCTACGAGAGCGGGATCCTCGACCGTGTCCGCGCCGACGTCTGGACCGGGATCGGGGACATCGAGACGGCGCGGCTCCCCGACGGCAGCCGCGCCGCCCTCAACACCGACACCGCGCTCGTCCTGCACTTCACGGCCGCCGCGCGCGACGTCCACCTGCTGCGCGGCGAGGCGGTGTTCGATGTCGTGCCCGACAGCGCCCGACCCTTCGTGGTCTACGGCGGCGGGTTGCGGGTGCGCGCTGTGGGGACGCGCTTCTTCGTCCGGGCCGGCGGGGACGCCGAACCGGTCGGCGTGGCGGAGGGGCGCGTGGACGCGTCGACGACCGCGGGCGCCGTGACCATCGGAGCCGGCGAGGTCGCCCTCCGGAGCGCCGACGGCCATCTGACGGTCGAGCGCGGCGATGTGGGGCGCGCCACGACGTGGCGGGAGGGCAAGCTCGTCGTCACGGGGCAGCCCCTCGCCGCGGTCGTGGCCGACCTGAACCGCTATCGGCGCGGGCGCATCGTCCTGCTCGGTTCGGGGCTCGGCGCGCAGCGCTTCAGCGGGACGCTCGACATCCGCGACACCGACGACGCGCTCGACGTTCTGGCCGCGACGATGAGCCTGCGCGTCACGCGCCTGACTCCGTACCTCGTCCTCGTCAGGCCGCCGGCCTGACGAGGCGAAAAAAACCGACGCGGGGAGGTCAGGAGTTTCGCGCCTCGATTGTCGTTTGTCCGTGAGGGCCACGGCACCGCCCTCACGCTCACCGACCTCGCCGGCCCGGCCTCCGCCGTCCTGGGCAACGGCGCCCTCACGGTCTCCAGTGCGGCCGCCTCCACCTACGCCGGCGCCATCCTGGAGACCGCGAGCCCGACCAGCCTGACCAAGGCCGGCCCCGGCACGCTCCTGCTCACCGGCCCCGGCCTCTTCTCCGGCCCGACCACAATCCAGGCCGGCACGCTCTCCCTCAACGGCCTCTGGACCTCGCCGGTCACGGTCGCGGCCACCGGCACCCTGCGCGGCATCGGCACCGTCGCGGCCCCGGTCACGG
>NZ_KB911301.1:0-45880 GCF_000383455.1 Methylobacterium sp. 285MFTsu5.1
CGGTCATAAACAGACCAGCAGCAGACGCTGCCACCAACATGCTTGCCGAACCGGACACACGCGCCTCGCAACCCGCGACGGCCAAGTCCGAAAGAAATTGCGATGCGCCGGTCTGGTGGCCTGAGCGGCGTGCCCAGAACCCGATCCCATCTCGAACTCGGCCGTTAAACACGCCAGCGCCTATGGTACTGTGTCTCAAGACACGGGAGAGTCGGTCGCCGCCAGACCCGCCCATCGCAATCATCATTCCCTCAGCACGAACACCGATCCGGCCCCCGGACACGGCGCACGCTCACACTGAGCCCGCGCCGGATCTCATCGGTCGCTCCGCACCCGTGCAGGTTCTCTGAGCCACGTCACCTTCTGTGATGGGCGTTCGATCGGCCGCAAGGCCATCCCGCTCAGCCGAGAGATCGCGCGCAACCGCGAAGGCGGTTCCCCGCGTCGCGCGAGGGCTGACTGATCCCGGACATCTGCCTGCTTCGTGCCTCTCCCGACCTGTCGGGCCGAACGCCTCGGCCACTCGTCGTTCGCCCGGCACCGACGACCGCGCTGTGCCGAAGGCGCGGCCTTGAGGGCTGTACAGCAAACCTCTATTATGATGCTGCTGTACAATGCCTCCGGTCAGTGTGGAATCGAGCATCGCATGCCGTGCCATCCGGACACGCGCTCACGGTCGGTCCCCGGTGATAGGGCTGGATCGCCGTCCTTCAGGCCTGATGGCGGACCAGAGTGTCCGCCTGCCGCGTCCGGCCCCGACAAGATCCATCTGCGTCTTCCGCATTCAGGGGATCTCAATGCGGCGGCCGATCGGGATCCGGCGTTCGACGCGGACCGTTTCCGGGCAGCCCTCGTGGAGTTGCTGCCCGACCTGAAGCGATTCGCAAGGTCGATGGCGGAGACGGCCGATCAGGCTGAGGACTTGGTTCAAGAGACGCTGCTCAGGGCTTGGCTGTGTCAGGATCGCTTTCGTCCTCGTGGCCATCTTCGAGCCTGGACATTCACCATCATGCGGAGCAGCCTCTCGCCGTCCAAGCGTGAGACAGCGGATCCGACGGATGTCGGCAACGCTGCACCCGACAGGCGACGCATCGATCCTGGCCGGTGAAACCGCGGAGCGTTCTCGCAGGACGAATGGCGACGGCCACGTCCTCTGACGAGGCGGTGCTGGATGTGGCGACGCCGATCATCGACGCGCGCGCTCTGCTGCGTGCGTCGAGATATGAGCCGCTCTTCGTCAGATCGAGTGCTTCGCGCTCCCCGGTCGAGTTCAGGGCGGTCGAGCGCCACCGTCGAGAACTCACGAGAATGCCTGCCGTTCGCGGATCCTCGGTTTCCCGTCAGGAGTGGAGGTCGAAGTGATGGGCGTTGGCGCCGTGATCTGAAACCCCGATCAGGCCGACGTCTCCGTGGACGCCACTGTCCGCCGGTGCGTGGCTCGGTCCGGCCGGTGAGCCGGGTTTGCTGTCGGACGCGAATTCGATGGTGCCGTTCGGGCCGATGCTGGCGGCCGGTCTCGGACCGTGACTGCCCCCGCTCGTCGGGGGACTCGGCTCGCTTGACGGTTCTTGATCGCGGCTCACGCCTCCCGATCCCTGGCGCGAGAGCGATTGGTCTGACGCCACCGGGGTGCCGACGTTCGCGGCCGCAACGGCAGTGCCGTGACCTGTGTGGTGCGGGCCCGCGTCGAGGTTCGCGGGATTGGGATCCGCCCCGACCGCTCGATCCTGCGTGCCGCTCGGCGAGATGCCTGCGTTCGCACCGGTTGCCGGGTTGGAGCCGTCCGAGTTCCGCAGATGCGGTTCGGTCTCTCGGGCGTGATCCGCAGCCTCGCCGCTGCGGCCGGGCCCGTCGGCGGTCTGAGTATGGCCTGGATCGTCCGCTCTCACCCCCGCCAGCGCGCTGGCCGAAGGAGCGATTGGGTCCGCGTTGGAAGCCGCGCTGTGAACGGCGGGACCCTGTGCGTGCGGTCCATCGTCTCGGAGGTGCCCGGGCGGCTCGCCGCTTCGATCGTCCTGCCCGTGGCCTGGATCGGCAGCGCGCGCCTGCGTGCCGGCTGACGGCGGACCTGGGTCCGCGTCGGTGGCCGAGCCGTGACCGCGGCTATCCTGTGCGGGTGGTACCGTATCGTGAAGATGTCCCGGCGCCTCGGCGCTCCGGCCAAGTGAAGCACCGGCCCGCGCGTGACCGGGATCAGCAACATCCGCCTGCGTCTGCGCGCTCGCGGATGGTTGGACCGGATCCGTGTCGGCGGCCGAGCCGTGATGGCCGGCATCCCGGGCGTGCGGCGCCGTGTCTTGGACATGTTCCGGCGCCACCCCGCTCCGAACCGGTCCCTCGCCAGCCTGCCTGTGATCCGGTTCGGCGGCTCTGGCCTCGATCTGCAGGTTGGCTGCCGGTGCTGAGGGGGTGGGATCGGTGGCCGCCGTGCCGTGGCTGCCGGCATCCTGTGCGTGCCCTGCCGGGCCCTGGATAGATCCCGGTGCCTCGGCGCTCCGGCCGGGGCTTTCGCCGGCCGGAGCGTGCGCAGCCACCGCGCCGCTCGCCTGCACGGTGGCTGAGGGCGGCGCTGATTGCGTGCCGGTGTCCGTGCCCTGACCGTCATTGTCCTGGGCGTGCGGCGCCGAGCCCCGGAGGTGGCCCGGCGCGGCGGCACTCCGGCCGGGACCTTCGCCGGCCCGCGTCGAGCCTGGATCGGCAGTGCTTGTCTGAGCCTGCGCCAGACCCGGCGGTTCATCCGGACCCGCGCCGCCGGCCGCGTCCAGTGGAACGGCCGCCGCGTCCTTGTGATGGCCTGGCGCATCGGCGCTCCGGCCAGGCCCGTCGCCATCTTGACCGCGGCCCTGATCGGTGACCTCCCCCCGGACCTGCGCGAGGCCCGCTGTTGGACGCGGGCTCGGATCGGATGCTGCACTGGGGTCGCCGGCCGCGCCGTGCAACTCCCGTTCGGATGCACCTGCGCCGATGCCTGAAGCATCCGCATGCGCGACCGCGTCGTGCCGTCCCCTTGCCTCCGGCGACACGCCCATTCGCAGACCGTTGTCCGGGCTACCGGAGCGCTCCTCGACCGGGAGCTGCGCGTGTCTCAACTCGGGCTGTGCGGCGGCATTGAGCCCATTGACCGGGGCTGGCGGAGCTTCGGATGCCGCGTGACCGGTCGTCGGGGTCACGCTCTGGGCCAGCGATGGCGCCTCACCGGTCGCGCTCGACGACGGGGCTCCCTGTTCCCGTGCCGCGGCGTCCCCCGATGGCGCGGCGCCACCGTCCGATCTGGAATCCGGAGAGGACGATGAACCCGCTGCGAGGGCTGCGCTGGCCTCGGCGCCGCGCGCGAGCGGCTGAAATCCGGATTCCGCGCCTGCCCGGGTCGGCCCATGGCCGAGGGCCGGGTCTCTGAGGCCGATGAGCCCGAAATCGGCGGCGTCAGATCGGGCAGAAGCGACCGCAGCCGACTCGGCCGTTACGAGACCGGCCGCGCCGCTCGCGGGACCTTCGTGGCGGCCGGTGCCGAGCGGACCTTCCGACTGGACGGGGCTCGCCGCTCCACCCGTCGTCGGCGACAGGCTGCCCTGGTCACCCGGGACGGCGCTGCTAGCGCCCCGCGCGCCGAGGTATGATGTGGCCTCGATACCCTGTGCGGGGTGGTCGACGAGGGCATCCGCGGCGAAGACCATGGCCGAGAACACGATCAGCCCGACCTGCTTCCGGTGGCTGTCGCGCTCATCGGCATCGCCCGTGTCGCGCGCTTCGGACGGCCCGTGCTGTTGCGCGTGGCCCGCGTGAGGGGGCTGCGCCGCGCTCTCGGTCGATCGCTCCCCGTCATCCGCGCGGGCGTCGTCGGGCGACAGGCTCAGGGCCGCAGCCGCGACGAGAGCCGCGAGCAGCGCCGCCGGGTGAACCGAGAGCTTCGTCCCGCGGGCATCCTGCGGGATCGGGAGAAGCTCGGGATAGCGTCGGGCGATCTCGTTGATGAGGGCGCGGAAGTCGCTGCCTCGCATCGGGCTGTCCAAGACATCGGACGCGATGACGTAGCTGCCGTCGATCCTGGCGAAATGCATGACGGCGTCGCCATCCGGCCGGCAGAAGACGAACCAGGGATCCGCCTCGTCGCTCAGGCCCTGCTCGCTGCCGATCTGCAGGCCGGCTCGGATCAGCGCGGCCTCGACGCGGTAGAATTCCGCGAGTTCCTGCTGCGACCAGCCGCCCTGGCACGTCGTTGCGGGTCGGAAGAACGAGATGACCGCGCCCATCGGGACCTCACGTCCGCACAGTGACTGAGAAGCGGACTCTATCGTTCATGGAAACTGCGTCCCAGAGCATCGAAGAACGGCGCCACCAGATAGTCGAGCGCCGTGCGCTCGCCGGCCGAGACGACGACCTCGGCGGGCAGGCCCGCCAGGAGGCGTGGTCGTACGTCGTCCGGGAGTTGATGGTCGTCGATCTCCACGGTGCCGGCGAAATAGGCCTGCTTGGTGCCGTCGTCGATCAGGCGGTCGCGGGAGACCATCGTCAACGTCCCGAAGATCGCCGACATGCGGCGCGTCTGAAAAGCCGGAAACTTCACCTCGGCCCGCATGCCGGCATGAACCGCCTCGAGATCGTTCGGCGCGAACTGCACGCTGATCACGAGCCTGTCGTTCGTCGGAACGATCTCCATCAGCGGCTCGCCCGAGCGGACCACCTGGCCGATCGTGTAGACCTTCAATCCCTGGATGACGCCCTGGTGCGACGCCCGGACCTCGTGCCGACGGAGAACATCCCGGGCCACGATGAGCTTCTCGCGCAGTTCAGCGATCTTCTGGCGCGTGTCGAGGAGCTGCGCGGTCAGCGATTCCTGCAGCTTCTGCTTGAGCTGCGCGGTCTGCATCCCCGCCTCGTTGATGTCGTTCTGCGCCTTGGCGGTCTCTGCCACGGACCGTCCGATCACGCCTCGGAGGCGCGCGTGCTCGCGCTCCATGATCAGAACGCGCGAGAGCGGGATGAGGTTCTTCTCCTGGAGGCCGCGCAGGCCCTCCAGCTCCTGCTGGATCAGCGCGACCTGCTGCTCGCCCGAGGCCTTCTCGACCGCCAGCCCGGAAATCTCCGTCTTCAGCTGCGTGACCCGCGCCTCGATGAGGCCGAGCTGCGCCTGGAAGGACGCGCGGCGCTCCGACAGCTGGCTGGCCTGGTCGTCGATCAGGCCGGCGACGGCCGGCTCGGCGCGCCGCTCCGCGATCTCCGGCGGCAGGAGCAGATCCTGCGCCTGGCCCTGCTCCGCGCGGAGGCGCGCTTCGAGGATCAGGGCCCCGTCGAGCTGGCCGCGGAGCAGATCGTTGCTGGCTCGCGATTGCACGGGATCGATGCGTAGCAGGACGTCGCCCGCGCGAACCGCCTGGCCGTCCCGGACCAGCACCTCCTGGACGATGCCGCCTTCGAGATGCTGCACCACTTTGCGGCTGCCTTCCGCGACCACCACCCCGGGACTGATGACCGCCCGGTCGAGGCGCGCGACGGCGGCCCAGGTGCCGACCACCCCGAACGTCGCGACGATGAGCGCGTAGCCGGCGACGGCGTACGCGCGCCAGTTCGTCAGGTCGGCGGAGCCCGACCGGTCCCGATCGGACCTTCTTCGCTCGGGGGACGGGCTCGGGATCGCGGCGCGCGTGACGGTCATCGCTTATCCCGCGCTCCGCTGTTCGTCGGAGCTGCGGCGGCTCTGGGATGCCGCGGGGCCGACGGGCGGCACCAGGGTCGGGACCGGCCGCTGGCCGGTGACGTGGGCGAGAACCTGCTCGGGCGTGCCGGAGAGCTGCACGCGGCCCTCGCTCATGAGCAGGATACGGTCGGCCTCCTCCAGCAGGCTCACCTTGTGGGTCACCAGCACCACCGTCGTCCCGGATCGCTTCAGGTCCGCAACGGCGCGCATCAGCGCCGCCTCGCCGGGCTGGTCGAGACTCGCATTGGGCTCGTCGAGCACGACCAGGCTCGGCTCGCCGTAGAGCGCGCGGGCCAGAGCGATGCGCTGCCGCTGACCGCCTGACAGCCCGTGTCCCCCCCGACCGATGACCGTATTGTAGCCCTCCGGAAGCGACTGGATCAGCGCGTGACAGCCAGCCCGTTGGGCAACCTCGATGACGCGCGCGTCGTCCCGGTCGGCGAAGCGCGCGATGTTCTGCGCGACGGTCCCGTCGAACAGTTCGACGTCCTGAGGCAGATAACCAACATGCTGCCCGAGCAGGGCCCTGTCCCAGTGGTTCAGGTCGGCCCCGTCGATGCGCACCGTGCCTTCCAGCAAGGGCCAGACCCCGGTGAGCGCGCGAACGAGCGTCGATTTGCCGGCGGCACTCGGGCCGATGATCCCCACGACGCTGCCGGGCTCGAGCCGGACGCTCACAGCCTTGAGGATGGGGCGCGTCGCGCCGGGGGCCGCCACCGAGATGTCTTCGGCCTCGATCAGGCCGCGCGGCCGCGGCAGGACGAGGCGGCGCGTCTCCGAGCCGGCGACGGCCACGAGATCGACCAATCGCCGGTAGCTCGCCCGCGCCGCCGTGAACCCCTTCCAGTTGCCGACGACCGCCTCGATCGGCGCGAGGGTGCGGCCGATGATGATGGACGCGGCGATCATCGACCCGGCCGAGATCTCGCGGTGAATCGCCAGATACGCGCCGATGCCCAGCACCAGGGTCTGCAGCAGCATGCGGACGAACTTCGTGGCCGCGACGATCAGGCCCGCGCGATCGCTGGCCCGCGCCTGGAGGAGCAGGACGTCGTCGTGGCGGCGCCCCCAGAGCCCGCGCATGGACGCGACCATGCCCATGGCCTGCAGCACCTCCCCATTCCGAAAGACCGTGGCTGCGCTCTGCCCCGCTTCGCGCGAGGCCTGACTGGCGGCGTCGAGCGTCCGACGGGTGGCGACCTCGTTGAGCAGCGTGAGGCCGAGGATCGTGCCGCCGCCCACCAGCGCCATCCAGCCGAACCAGGGATGGAGGATGAAGCAGGCGAGCAGGAAGATCGGTATCCAGGGCAGATCGCAGAACGCCAGCATGCCGGCGCCGGTCAGGAACTCCCGCAGGACGTCCACGTCGCGCAGCGCCGTATCGTGCTGCGCGCCGGGCCTGAGCAAGGTGCCGCGATGGGCGGCATCGAAGATCGGCGTGGCGATTTTCTGATCGAACACCACACCGCCGCGCACCAGGAGG
Organism: Methylobacterium sp. 285MFTsu5.1; assembly: GCF_000383455.1. NCBI lineage: Bacteria > Pseudomonadati > Pseudomonadota > Alphaproteobacteria > Hyphomicrobiales > Methylobacteriaceae > Methylobacterium > Methylobacterium sp. 285MFTsu5.1. Next base: position 7,179 of record NZ_KB911301.1, read on the forward strand.
CGGGCGCGCAGCATCTCCAGCATCGCGTAGACGGCCAGGCCGAACGCAGCGATCAGCGTGATCCCCGCCAGGGTCGTCTCACTCCGGCTGGGTATCACGCGGTCGTAGATCTGGAGCATGTAGAGCGGGCTGACGAACAGCAGCAGATTGATGAAGAGCCCGAACACCACGGCGGTCGCCAGGACCGGCCGGAGCGAGCGCAGGCCGATGGTCAATGCCGATTGCAGCGAAGGATCGCCCATTCTGCCCTCTTCCTGCGATCGATCGGCACGATCGGCGATTCCCAATGGCTCAGATTCCCGTGCTGCTCGCGTCAGTGACCCGCGGGCGCTCAGATCCGCGAGCGGCAATCGTACGTGCGATTCTCGACTTTCATGGGCCGCTATCCAGAGACATGCACCGGTAGTGGGGCATCCGGCGCCATTCTCCAAATCGTTCCTTACAGGATGATAGCGCTATTCAGGTAGTTGCCAAGCAACGGGATCCGTTCGGGGAGGACGCGGGGACGACGGGTGCCGCCGCGCATCTGGACAGCGCGGCTCCGTCCCAGCTATATGGTGTTTACTGTATAAGCGCCGCGCCGAGTGGCTTCGGTCGGCAGGAAGGTGAAACCCCGTGTATGCCCATCAGCAACGCCTGGACTCCGAGGAGGTGCTGGAGCTGCGTCGGGAGGGGGGACGGTATCTGAAGGAACTGCGGGAGGCGCGCGGCCTGTCGCAACGACAGCTCGCAGCTCTTGTCGGTGCGGATTACTACACCTTCATCTCGCAGCTGGAGACCGGGCGCGGTCGTATTCCTCCGGATCGGTACCGCGCGTGGGCCGAGGCGCTGGCGATCGAGCCGAGAGCGTTCGTCCGGAACGTGATGCGCTTCTACGACCCGATCACCCACGAGATCCTGTTCGGCGATCGGAGCGCGGAGCCTGAGGGCAACGAGGCGTAGGCCGTCGACGCTCTCAGGGCCCGGATCGTTCGGATGCGCGAAGCGCGCGGGACGGCTCCAGCCTGGAGACGACCGCCCGCGCAGCTCAGGAGGTGGAGTGGTCCGCACCGTCCACCGTCTGTGATCCGAGGGGTGATGGGTCGTCAGACGTCACGTCGGCGGCCGATACGGGCGCGCCGATCGCCGCCATCAGCATTCGCAATCCCTCGATCCACGTATCGGCCTCGGCCCGCGAGATGCACCCGCTGCGGCGAAAGATTTTGCCGGACTCGAGCTTGACAACAACGTCGAAGTGGCCGTCCGGCCTGTCCGTGATCCAGTATTCGACATTCTGAGGCATCGACGCTGCCCAATAGATCCTCACTTGGCCGGCAACAGCCGCCCCGCCCACGCAGCTCTCAGTCTGACGGCGAACGCGCGCCTCTCGCCGACGTGACTCGTTCACCTCGATCCGTTGTTCCTCGCTCGGCCTCAGACCACGTCGGGGTTCACCTGCGCGCGCGATGATCTTCGGCTCCTTCTCGGTTCAACATGTCCGCCCCCCAGGGACGGAAGCGTGCCCCAACGCGTAGGCCGCGGAGAACGATCCGCCGCTTGCGGGGTTAGATGTTCACTGTACAGTCAGGTGGCGGGTCCTATCTGGAGGGGTGGACGCTCGATGACGCGCGTGGTCGGGCCACTCCCGCCGGATGGCCCGCTGCAGATCGCCGGTTCGTCAGGCGGGATTCACGGCGGCCCGAGATCGGTTCGTGCGGCGAGCGCTTTGAGAGGACGTGAGTTGACGGACACGCTGGTTGCTCAAGACGGCGGAGTCGATCGGCCGAGCCGACAGGACCCTCCGGAACCCGCGATTCTGCCCACCGGTGTGCGGGATCATCTCGGCCTGCAGCTGCGCGCCGCCTACGAGGCCGTGACACGGGCACAGACACCGCCGCGTCTGCTGGACCTCGTCGCGCGGCTCAATGCAGCGCTGGAGGGGCCGCGCCAGGACGATGCCACCGCGTTTCGCGAGGGCCTGACCGAAACGCTGCCCGGCCTGCGCGCCTTCGCCCTCTCGCTCGTCGGCGATGCCTCGCGCGCCGACGATCTGGTCCAAGAGACTGTGCTCCGAGCCTGGGCGCGCCAGGACCTGTTCATCCCAGGTTCGAACCTGAAGGCGTGGCTCTGCACCATCCTGCGCAACCAGTTCTACACCGAGTGCCGCAAGCGAAAGCGCGAGATCGAGGACGTGAACGGTGCCGCCGCGGCGCAGCTCACGGCGCCCGCAGCCCAGGAGCACGGGTCCGATCTGCAGATCGTCTGGTCCCATATCGGCAAGCTGCCGGAACTGCAGCGTGAGGCCCTGCTCCTCGTGGGGGCCCAAGGCCTGACCTACGAGGCTGCCGCGGAGGTGATGGGCTGTCAGACCGGGACCGTGAAGAGCCGGGTGAGCCGCGCCCGGGCCTTGCTCGTCGCGCATCTCGCCTGAGACGAGCATCCTGACCGAGGGCGGATTTTCTACGCTCGACGGCCCCTGCATGGTTGAGACAGGTGCCCATCCGCGCTCCGCCCTGGGGCGAGTCCCGACGGGCGACGACCTGGGAACGGTCCCCCGCCGTTCTGGCCGGTGTCGAACCTCGACGGCTCGACCATCCTTGTCGGACGGATAGCCCGGGCAGAGAGACGAGGTCGGACGCGCGACACGCTCGAAGGCCGGGGAAAGGCCAGGCGCAGGCCGGCAAAGCCGTCTCGGCCCCTATCGCGACCGCGAAACCGCCGCGGGACGCCCTCCCCCATCGCGCTTCAAGTCGCACGAGCGTGTCGCGAGCAGCGACTGCACCACGCGGCCGCCATCGTCGATGGACACCGCCGCGGTTCAGCCCGCGCTTCGGCAAGGTTCGGGCCCGTCCCGGTCGCTGCCGCCGCAGCAGGCCGCTCGTCCCGGTCCGAGCCAGAGATCATCCCCGGGCACCTCGACGGACGCTCCGCCTCCACGCGCCGCCCGTGTCGCACGAAGGTCGGCCGTGGCGTCACCGACCATTGGGCAGCGCCGCGTCTGGCATCCTCGCCGCGGAGGCTCTCGGCGCGGTCTCCGGTGCCGCCGCGGAACAGGTCGCCCTTAACAAACTCACCCATCCCCGTACGAATCCGGGTCGCCGCTGGACTCACTTTGCAGAATCGGTCCACATGAACAGTCACGTTGGCAGAATCGGGCGGGGACCGATGACCGCAGAGGAACGGCTGGCTGAGCTGAAGGCGGCGGACACGCGCCGTCAGACACGTCGCAGGGAGGCTCTGAAGCAGAAGGGCATGACCCAGCAGAACGTGTGGCTGAAGCCGTCGGTCAAGGCCGTCATCGACCAGGCGATCCAGAACGGTCGGTTCAGGAGCCGTACCGAGGCGATCGAGTGGGCGCTCGCGTCTGCCTTCGAGGAGAAGTCGGCATGATGTAACGGGCAAAGCAGAAGGCCCCGAGGCGGGAACCTCGAGGCCTTTGGACCTGACATACCCTGGGATGGGGCGCGACAGGCGATTCGCACCCCCTTTATGCCCCCTCCCCCAGGCCGTCGTCAAGAACACCCTTCGGGGTGAACGGTCCCGCTTTGCCTCCTGAGAGGAGGCGGACGAGGTGGAGACAGTTCATTCCGGTGGCCGGCCGCTCACGCGCGCCGCGCTCGCCGGCCGGAGACGTGCGCTCGAAGACGGGCGGACGGTCTCGCGCAGGGAGCTCTCGGCCGCGGGCCGGGACGCGGCCAAGGCCCTGAACCTGCGCCCTGCCCTGCGTTCGATCCTCTCGGCGCTCTGCGCCGTGTGGGGTGAGCAGGATTGGGAACGCTTGGTGGTGTGGCCCTCGAACGAGCACCTGTGCGGGATGACCGGGCTGTCGGAGCGCGCGCTCCGCTACGGCCTGCGCGACCTGGTGGCCCTGGAGGTCATCACACCTCGGGACAGCGCGAACGGCAAGCGTTTCGCCATCCGCGGGCCGGGCGGCGCCGTCATCGACGCGTACGGTTTCGACCTGACTCCCATCGTCGCCCGGAAGGGAGAATGGGCGACCGCGATCATGGAAGCCACCGCGAGGGACGCTCAGCGAAGCCGCGCGTTCGATCTCCTGACCGTTCGTCGCCGCGCGGTGTCGGAGGCCCTTGCCGCCCTGCGCGCCCGCTTCCCGGCCACGGATGCCGCCGATCTGCTCGCGGCGCAGGAGGCCCTGGAGCGCAGCACGCCGAGGAGACGCGCTTCCGGCGTGGCCCCTGACGTCGTCCTCGACGCCTGGGGAGAACTGCAAGTCATGGCGGAGGATCGTTTCTATCAAGCCGCCTCTGCCGGCAATTCCGGCCGTCACTTAGAACAAGACACCGGATCTCCTAGCGATCCTTGTGCAAAGGCTCCCGAGAAGGAGCCTGAGCCGACCCGTAGGCCCGAACCGTCACTCGTCGCGGCTGCTTGCCCTGTCGCTGCCGAATTCGGCGTCACCCTCAGAACGGAAGCGGATGTCATCGAGATCGGCCGGCTGATGCGGGGCGGGATCGGCGCGCATCCGTCGGCCTGGAGCGAGGCTTGCGAAGCCCTCGGTCCGTTCCGGGCCTCGGTGCTCGTGCTGATCGTCGCGCAGCTCCACGACGACGACGTGCGCCGGGGTGAGATCCGCATCAAGAACCCAGGCGGCTACTTCAGGCAGCTCGTCCGCCTGTGTTCCGAAGGTCGCTACGGGCTCGAAGCCGAGCTCATGGCGATGCGCAGGAGGAAGATGACGTGACCTCGGGCGAACGTCACCTGCCCCGGACCGCCAAGCCCTGCAGATGCGCCACGCCGCGGCAGCGAATCCGGGCACCCGGATCCTGACCGATGTAGGTAGCCTCCGGATCCCGGAACTCACGCTACGCTTGCGCGGCCGTTGAACATGGGAGGCTTGCGGTGAAGGTGTTTCAGATCCGGCACGAGGTGACGGGCGCCATCCTCTGGACGGGCTCGGCGCCTGACCCGCTCGCTGCCCTCGACGCCATGGCGCACGAGGCGGGGTATTACGATCATTCCGATATCCCCGACCATCTCCGGGCCGGTGGACTCGCCATCGAGGAGATTCGGGTCTAGCGCGCCGACCACCACGCGAAGAGTCCGATCCCTTCCCGGCTCCAGGCACGCTGCGGTCATCGAGGGGCCGGGCAGGCGCCCTCGCTTCTCCGAAGACCGCCACGGTGACGTGTCGGTGAGCGATGCCGGATTGGTCGGGCGCCTGCAGTGCCGTTCCGCCAGGAGGCCGAGCAGGTTCCGCGGCACCCGGCACTCTCGGTGCGAGGGGTTCGGCGCGTGATCGCCCCGAACCCGGTCCCCATCGGACAGGTTTGCGTGGGACGCAATCGGGGTCCGCTGCGTTACTGCGGCGACGAAGTGTGGAGATCCAGGATGGCAGACGCCGTCGCGTCGCAACGCGCTGTGCTGATTGTCGAGGACAATCCCGTGCAGCTCATGGATGCGGCTGCAGCCCTTCGCGACGCGGGATACGAGGTCGCGGAGGCCGCCACTGTCGAAGCCGCCCAGGCTCATCTGGCGGCCCGTCCCGAACTTGTGGCCATGGTCGCGGACGTGGACTTGGCAGGCGAGCCCTTGAGTGGCTTCACCCTGGCCAAAGCCGTCGCGGCGCGCTGGCCCGAACTGGCGATCCTGATCGTGTCGGGTGTGGCTTGGCCCGCCGAGGAGCAGATGCCGATGGGCGCTCGCTACCTGCGCAAACCGTTCACACCGGAGGGGCTGGCCGGCGCGCTGGGGGCTGTGCTGGCGGCGCGGGGCGTAGGGTCCGTGCCGCATTGACGGTGGCCAGCCCAGCGTGCGCCGGCGCGGGAGAGATGCGCCGTCGACGACGGGCCGCATCACGGCGAGGTTCAGGTCCCGCTGTCGCCGGCGCTGGCGTCGTCGCTACCGTCGAGCAGCCAGTCCGGTATCCCGGGAAGCACTTCCCCAGCGACCTCACCGGCGGTCTTCAGGGCCCGCTCCACTTTCGCTTCCGAGTACTCGCCGCGGACCTCGGCGAACAGCTCGCGCGCCAGACGGTCCAGCTCCTCGTCCGAGAGCGTCTGGTCCGGCTCGTCCCTCATGCGTGCAGGCCCCCCAAGCATCGGCCGTCCTGCGCCACCGATCCCGTCACGGGGCGGGAGCGCGTCCGGTGTCATCACCCGTGAGCCGATACGCAACGCGGCTCGCCAGCACGGTGCCTGGGCCCGGTTAGGGGATCGTCACCGGCGGGGGACCGAAGATGTCCCAGGCTGACGCTGACGCCGCCGATCCTTCCGTCGCGGTGATCGGCCACCCGCCTCAGTCCACGCCGCAGGCGAGCAGATCGCGCCTGCGCTGCTCGGACGTCTCTCGGGCCTCGTCCTGCCAGCTGGCCTCTGGCGGGTCTCGGTCGGCCTTCACCGGTCGCTCGCCAGGCAGGTACAGACTGCGGGGATCACCGGGCAACGCGCCCGTCGTCTCGGGGTCCCGGTCGCAATCCCGAGCCGGCTGATCGGCCAGGGCGAGCGCGGGACCCGCGCACACGACGACGGCCACGGCGAACGCGAGCAACTTTCTCATGGGGGTCCCGATGGGCCAGGCCCGGCGCATGTACCGCGTCGCCGGTAGGGCCGGAGGGCTTAACGGCGGTTCGCGATGGTCGCCACACCCGTGTCGGCACGGCAGACATGCGTGACCGTCGCCGCAGATCGATCGGCGCCCGGGGACGATTTCCACGTCGCCGGCACCCAGCCGCGGCGGCCGGGCGTGGTGTCCGGATTGCCGCGTGCCCGTCACTCCGCTCGCGGCCGCGCCGGTCAAGGCTCGAACCGACGAGCCCCCACTGCGCCCCCACTGCGCCCCCGCGCGGACGTGAATGGCCGAATCCGCCCTGTCGGAACGGTCAGGCCTGCCGCATCTCCGTGTCGCTGCCGGACGGCAGAAGCTCGGACCGGCGCGCGTGAGCGACGCCGCCCAGCAGGATGAGAAGCACGAGGGCGGGAAGCGGCATCAGAACGGGGTCGCCCGCGAGGAGATGGCTGCCGACCGCGCCGGCCATGAGCACGGCGAGCAGACAGGCGCCGAGGGCGACGCAACCGGGCGTCCAGAGGAGCACCGCGCCGAGGAGTTGCAGGGCGCCGACCACGTCCATGAACCACAGCGGGTAGCCGAAGCGGACGAAGCCCTCGACCTCGAACGGCACAGCGGCGAACTTCATGCCGGCGGCCACCAGGAACACCGCGGTCAACAGGCCTCGCAGCGCCACGCTGCCGACACTCCGCCTATCCCGAACCCGAGCCATCCCCACACACCTCCCAGCAGGCATCACGCTCGGCGGATCAGACGAAGTGCGTCGGCAGCGCCGCGGTCAGGGCGAGCTGGAGGACGGCGAGCGCCAAGCCAGTCAGCATCGACCAGGCCACGATGTGGTCGGTGACGGTCATGCCCTTGGTCATCATCTTGGTGGCCATCGGTGGTTGCCTCATCCGTGCAGCCGTGGATCGGCTGTCCCAGGACGGTCATATGGCCAAGCTGAATTGCGCCGTTATTGCTTCGATTATTGCGTTGGATTGCACCAAATCAGTTGAGACGCCGTTCTCGGAGAGCGATCCACAGCGCCACGCGCGATCGCCGGCACGCCTCCGGGATGCGCCGCGACGCCATGGCCGCGCGGCGACCGACCGCCGCCGGCCACATCGTCGGCTACATGCCGGGGTGAGGCCGTCCTCGCCCACGCTGGCCCGGAGCGCCGTCAGTTTGCCGCCGTCCCGCTCAGCGGTGACGAAGGCCTTCGCGTCGGGACGGATCGCCGACGGATCGGCTGGCTCATAGGCGACGATCGGTGTCTCAGGCGACACCGCCACGGTCTCCGACGCGCCGCCCCCGTGAGCCTCCGCGGCGGGGAGCCGACAACCCGGGAAGACGGGTGCGGCGCTCGGCGACGCCTGGAGTCCAGCCCACCCGTTCGCGGGCGCGACGACGGTGCTGTCGGGAGGACGCTGCCGATTCAGGCGTCCGCGTCGGCGCGTCCGTCCCACGCGTCGAGGCGCGACGGCGCCATCGGTGCCGCGGCGGCGATCCCGAGCCGGGTCGCGGCAGCCACAGCGGCGATGATGAGGCCGATGAAGAGCAATGGTTCGAGCATGGCCGTGCCCTCAGCTATGGGCCCGCGCGGCAAGATGGCGGCGCGCCGAACGGTGGCGGGCACGCGCATTGTGCTGCCGCCGCATCTGTTCCTGGAGGATCTCGTCTTCGTGCTGAGGGAAAACTGTGATCGCGGTCGATTGCGGGACACGCAGACCGTCCTCACGCTGCGGATAGATTGGTTTCATGACCGCTCCCCCGTATTACCTACGTAGAAGCTTAACCGTTCTTTAACCGATTGCAACCCGGTGGCGTGGTCGGGTCCCGACGGCGCCGGCGCGCGCCGGAGATCCAACCTCGTCGGGTGGTCCACCTCGATCGCCGCGGCGACGCGCCTTCCCTCACCAGCCCGGGCACTGGCCGCATTTCGGGCCCGACGGCTCCGGTCCCGGCAGACCCCCCGATCGCAGAGGCCGGGCGGCTGCTGATCCGGGCCGGGGAACTACCTCAGGCACGGTTGCCGCCTATGTCATCTGACCGGGAGCCGCCGTCGGACTGACTTTGATCGTGGAGGACGCAACGATGCCGCCCAAGCTGACCAAGACCATCATCGGAGCCGTTATCGCCGTCGCGCTCGCCGCTGCAGTCTCCTACGGAGTCATCAGCCAGCAGACGGCCGACAAGATCCAGACTCAGGCGAACCAGACCCTGCAGAACGATCAGGCTCCGGCCAGCACCGGTCAGCAGCCGCCGCCTCCGCCTCAGAACTCGATCCCGCAGGCACCCGCACAGCCGGGGGCGTCGCCGCAGAACCCCGCGCCGGCACCGCGTCAGTGAGCGAATCCGGGCGCGTCGATGGTGGGTCCGCGACGTCGAGCACGCCCCGGGATCGGCCCGGGTCACTGGCATCGGGGTCGACGGCACATCCTCCCCTGTCGGCGATGACGTGAAGCCGCGGCAACGAGAGCGCGGCCCTGTTCGAGCAGAATACTTCGGAGATACGGCGGTCATCGCGGAGGTGCCCTTGGCAAAACCGTTTGCCACGCTGCTGCTCGCAGCAGCCGTCTCTGTTCTGTCAGATCTGCCGGCGCGATCTCAGGTCGCGCCCGTCAACAACTGGGCTGAGTTCCGCGAGGCGATGGCGGCGTGCTGGACGGTGCCGCCCGGCACGGAGGGATCCCTGATTGCCTAGCGGTTCGGCCTCGACAAGACGGGTGCCATCCGGGGCAAGCCGCTCATCACCGCGCGGCGACTGGTCGGCGACCAGGACGCGCACCGTCGCTACGAGGAGGCGGCATCCGCTGTGCTGGCACGCTGCTTCCCGCTCAAGGTGACACGGGCGTTCGGCGCGATCCTCGGCGAGAGCCCGATCTATCTGCGGTTGGTCAACACGAAGCCAACGGCCGCCTACCAGATCAACAGCAACGTGACGATCTTCGCGCCTCGCTAGGCTGCCCCTCGCGGATGCTTGCCTTGCCCGCCCGGGGGCCTCCCGAGACCGGCTGACAGGCGGTCCGGGAACGCAATGCCTTCGCGGGCAGCGCGCTCGACGGCCCGTTCCATCTGTGTTTGCTGACACGGCCGGCCAGGAGAACGAGCCGCGCGAGAGGGGGGACCATGCGGACCGGTTGGATTCTTGCCGGCGCGCTCGGCTGCGCGCTCGGCGTCACGCCGACCCAGGCGCGGATCACCCAGATCGAGGTCGTCACCGTCGAGCCGTTCGCCGACGGCGCTGAATTCGGACCTGCCGGCGCGTACGAGCGGGTCATCGGTGCCGCCCGCGGCGAGCTCGATCCGGCAGATCCGGCCAATGCCGGCATCGTCGACATCGCGCTGGCGCCGCGCAATGCGCGCGGCATGGTCGAATACAGGACCGACCTGTTCATCCTGCGCCCGAAGGACCCTGCCCGCGGCAGCGGTACGCTGCTGTTCGAGGTGCTGAACCGCGGCCGCAAGTTCCTCTTCAACTGGGTGCTGGACGCGCCGGCCCAAGGGGCCCAGGCTGTCAACGATCCGCGCAACGCCGTCGACGCCGGAACCGGCCTCGTCCTGCGTCGCGGCGACACGATCGTCTGGTCGGGCTGGGAGGCGGACGCGCTGCGCCAGCAGGGCGGCATGGCCATCGACGTGCCGGTCGCCTCCAGGAACGGCAAGCCGATCGTGGAGATCGTGCGCGACGAACTCGTGAGCGCGACGCGCGGGCCGCCAGAGGCGCCCTTCTATCTCACCTTCAAGGCGGCCAGCCAGGACAAGGCCGGCACGCAGCTGACCGTGCGCCGCCGGGAGGCCGACCCGCCGCGGCCGGTTCCGGAGGAGGCGTGGCACTACGCGACGCCGCGGCAACTCGAGCTCCTGCCCAAGGGAACGAAGCCGCTGCCGGGCTCGATCTACCAGTTCACCTACCGCGCCACCGAGCCGAAGGTGCTCGGCATCGGCTTCGCCGCGACGCGCGACGTGGTCGCCTACCTGCGCGGCGATGCCGCCGGTGGCGCCAACCCGGCGGGCGGAGCGATCCGGCACGCTGTCGCGCTCGGCATCTCCCAGAGCGGGCGGTACCTGCGCGACTTCATCGCCCAGGGCTTCAATCGCGACGAGGCCGGGCGCCGGGTCTTCGACGGCGTGCTGTCGCACATCGCGGGGATCGGCGGCGTCTTCCTGAACGCGCGCTTCGGCCAACCGTCCCGCACCAACACGCAGCACGAGGACCATCTCTATCCGGAGAATGCCTTCCCGTTCTCCGCGGCGGTTCAGCACGACCCGGTGACGGGACGGAACGGCGCACTGCTGCGCGACGACGGCTTCGACCCGCTGCTGATCGAGGTGAACACCGGCACCGAGTACTGGCAGAAGGGTGCCTCGCTGCTGGCGACGGATCCCCTGGGCCGCACCGACCTGGCCTTGCCCGACACGACACGCGTCTACTTGGTCTCGAGCGGCTTCCACTACGGGCGCGCCGGACTGACCTCGAGCAGAGGCCCCTGCGCCAACATGCGCAGCACCCTCAATCCGGCGCCTGCCCTCCGGGCGCTTCTCGTCGCACTCGAGGACTGGGTGACGCTCGGCACGCCCCCGCCCGACAGCCAGATCCCGCGCCTGTCGGACGGCACGCTGGTGGAGCCGGCCGAGGCCGGCTATCCCTTCATCGTCGGTGTGCCGGTCCCGACCGCCCCGAACACGATCGCCCGCTTCAGCACCTACGTCGATCCCAAGCCCGAGAGCGGGCCGCAGTACCGGCCGCTCGTGCCCCGCGTCGACGCGGATGGCAACGACGTGGCAGGCATTCGCCTGCCGGCCGTCGCCGCACCGCGCGCGACCTTCACGGGCTGGAATCTCTACGCCGATCCCTTCCCGGCGGGGGCCCTCTGCGACCGGGAGGGGAGCCAGCTTCCGTTCGCCCGGACCCGGGCGGAGCGGGAGGCCAACGGGGATCCGCGGCCCTCGCTGGAGGAGCGCTACCCGGATCCGGATGCCTACCTGGCTGCCGTGACCAAGTCCGTGGACGCGCTGGTTCGGGATCGCCTGCTCCTGCGCGAGGACGGCGACCGCCTTGTCCAGGCGGCGCGGCAGGAGTCCGCGCCATGACCGCTCCGGGTTCGGTCGTGCCGCCGGCGTAGACATGCGTCGGGCGGACCTTGTCCCTCAGGGAGACGTCTCGGACAGTCGACGGTCTTCCAGGGCGGCGTAGACCATGGTGCGGGTCAGCGTGCGGTAGTGCTGGCGCTGGTCGGCCGAGGAGGTCTGCATCATCAGGAGCGCGAAGAACCCCTCTACAGGGTCAACCCAGAAGTATGTGCCTCCGACGCCGCTCCAGAACCAGTCGCCGATATTGCCGGGGAACGGCGCCTCGCCCGCCGCGAGGCGGACCGCCACGCCCAGCCCGAAGCCGTAGCCCGGTCCCGGCGGATAGTAGGCGGCCTTCGCGATCGCCGCCCCGAGATGATCCGAGGTCATGAGCCGCACGCTGGCCGGCGCCAGGACGCGCGCGCCGTCGAGACTGCCGCCGGCGAGAAGCATGCGCAGGAAGCGGGCGCAGTCCGCCGTGCTCGATACGAGGCCGCCATTGCCCCTCTGGCCGCGCCGCGGCTGCGCGGGATCGTGAAAGACAGGGCGCTGCCCCGGTGCTTGCGGCAGCGGCTGCGCGACGCGTGATCCCATCGCGGCCGAGATCTGGAACAGCGTGTCGGCCATGCCGAGCGGCTCGAGCACGGTCGCGTCGAGGACCCGCTGCAGATCCGCGCCGCCCGAGATCTCCAGGACGCGGCCGAGCACGTCGGTGGCGTGCGAGTAGTGCCACACCGTGCCGGGCTCGTGCTCCAGCGGCAGGCGGGCGATCCGGTCGGCGAACGCCGCGTTGTCGAGATCCTCGGCGAGCAGGCCGTCGGCCGCGTAGGCGCGCCGCGCCGGCCCGTCGCCGAGATAGCCGTAGGCGATCCCGGCGGTGTGGCGCAGGAGATCCTGAACGGTCGGCCTGGCCCTCGCGGGCCTGAGGCCGCCGTCCGGATCAAGCACCGACAGGTGCTCGAAGGCGGGAATGAATGCCGCCACGGGCTGATCGAGGCGCAGTGCGCCGCGCTCGGCGAGCACCATGGTAGCGGCGGAGACGACAACCTTGGTCATGGAGTAGATGCGCCAGAGCGCGTCGGGCCCGAGGGGCGCGTGCGCGACGCGGTCGCGGTAGCCGACGGTGCGTCGCCAGATCGCCCCGTCCGCGCCGCCGACGAGCATGTCGGCCCCGGCGATCGCGCCGCTGTCGACATCGGCCGTCAGGCGGTCGCCGAGGCGGTCGAGGTGGCGGGAGGAGAAGGCTGGCGCAGTCCGCATGGCACCGATGTAGCGCGCGCCACCGCGCCCGCATCGCCGCGGCCGCGAAAGGCCGGACGGCGACGCGCATCGGCTCCGGTGTCCTCGGGGCGCCGCGCGCCGGGGCGACGGTCCGGCCCGGCGAAGGATGGCGCGCCACGTAAGGACCGGGCGCGGCTCTAAGCCTCTGTTTCGACGCGCTCTCTTGCGCCGGACCGGTATCCACTTCGGTGCAGAGCGCTCTAGGCCGGCCTGACATCGTAGAATTGCGGGAAGCCGTTGCGCACGCCCGTCAGGCCCCGATAGGCTGTCGCCTCGTAATAGGCGCCGAGCGGCAGGTACGGCACGTCGATGAAGAACTGTCGCTGGATCTCGGCGCAGATCGCCTTCTGCGCCGCAGAATCGGGCGCGGTGAACCACGCGGCGCGCAGCTCCTCGAGACGGGGCGCGCGGGGCCATCCGAACCAGGCCTGGTCGCCGTTGCCGCGGATGCCGAGCTGGCCGGCGGGATCGAAGTTGTTGGTGCCGTTCAGGTAGGTGACGAAGGTGCTCCAGCCGCCCTTGTCCGGGGGCTGGCGGCTCGCCCGGCGCTGCACCAGGGTCCCCCAGTCCATCGCGACGAGGTCCACGGCGAGCCCGCATTTCTGGAAGGCTTCGGCCGCGACGAGGGCCAGGGGATGGGTGGCCGGGTAATCGGTCGGGTCGAGCATGACGACGCGCTCGCCCCGGTAGCCGGCCTCCGCCAGGGCGCGCCTGACCGCGGCGTAGTCGCGGGGGCCGACCAGCCCGTCGGTGCCCGCGCGCGTCGCCATCGGCGCCTCGGGGCTGAAGACGCCGACATGGTCCTTCCACAGGGCGCGCTCGTCGCCCGCGACCGCGCTCATGAACTCGGTCTGGTCGATGGCGCCGAGCAGCGCCCGCAGGATCGCGGGATTGTCGAAGGGCGGATGCAGGTGGTTGAAGCGCAGGCAGCCGATGCCGCCGGCCGGATCGAGCACCTCCAGCCGGATCCCCGATCTGCTCCTGAGCAGCGCCTGCAGATCCGGCGTCGGGTTCTGCCACCAGTCGACCTCGCCGGCCGCCAGCGCGCTCGCGGCGGTGGAGGCGTCGGGCACGATCCGCCACTCGATCCGCTCGAAATGGGCCCGCTTCGGTCCGGCGGTGAAGCTCGCCGCGCCGTCCGGGCGGGGCACGTAGCCGTCGAAGCGCTCGTAGACGGTGAGCGCCCCCGGGACGCGCTCGTCCGCCTTGAAGCGGAACGGGCCCGAGCCGACCATCTCGGTGACCTGCGTGTTCGGGTCGGTCTTCGCCAGGCGCTCCGGCATGATGCAGGGCATCGAGGTGCCGGTCTTGCCCAGAGCCGCGGGCAGCAGCGGGAACGGCCGCTTGAGGCGGAACTGCACGACGCGGTCGGAGGTCGCCGCGAGTTCGTCGGTGGCGTCGATCAGCGCCCGGCCGAAGGCGTCGCGGGCGGCGAAGCGGCGCACGCTCGCCACCGCGTCGCGCGCCAGCACCGGCGCGCCGTCGTGGAAGCGCAGGCCCTCGCGCAGGGTCAGGCGCCAGAGGCGGCCATCCGCCTCGACGGCGTGGCCCTCGACCATCTGCGGCTGGAACTCGTAGCCCGCGGTCTGGCCGTAGAGGGTGTCGAAAACGAGGTAGCCGTGGTTGCGCGTCACGGTCGCCGTCGTCCAGATCGGGTCGATCACCGCGACGTCGCTTTCCGGGATGAAGCGCAGAACCTTGGCGGGCTGCGCGACGGCGGGCCGCGCGACCGCGGCGGCGGCCAGGGCGGCGAGGACCTCGCGGCGCCTCATCGGCGAGCGCTCGTGCTGGATGCCATCGGAGACCGTGCGCCCGTCACCCTCGTCGCGTCGCATGGTGCCCTCGGAGAGGCTGCGAGGCAAACGCGGGGCCGCGCCCCGCCGCGCGCGGCCGCGTCAGCGGGCAGTGCCCGGAGCACAGAGGCGGGGCAACTCGCGCCGCGAGCCCCCTGCACGACCCCGCGTCCGCCGGGCCGGAGCCTCCGTCCCGGCGCCTCGGGCCCTAGCGCTCGCGGTCGGCCCCGGAATCGGCCTGTTCGGGCGCGGTCATCTCCGGCGTCAGCAGACCGAGTTCGATCAGGAAGGCCGAAGTCGGTTCCAAGTAGACGCCGATCTGGATCGCATCCGGGTCCGAATGCGGCGTCACATAGGTGCGCCTCTCGTACAGCTCGGACTCGCCGCTCGCCAACAGGTCCCGCAACGCGCACCGGCGCATCCAAGAGATGATCCCGCGCGCGTAGGCGTCTTCGACCAGCTTGAATCCGCCGATCACGGCGTGTTCGAAATCGGGATCCGTTCGGATCACGACTCTGCGGGGTGTTTCCTGCATGTGTGTCCTGCGACGCTCTCGGATCCCGGCCAGCCGGCTCATGCTGATCTTGCGGCCGGCCGCCGAGGCTGACCCAGACTCGGACCAGTCCTGTCCAGGCGCAGAGCCCGCGCGGGCGTTTCCGTCGCCATCATTTGTGGTGCTCGGTGCTCGACCGAAGGACGTAGCACCCTGTCGCGGGCCGCCGCGCCCGCGGCTGAGGCCCCGCGGTCACATCGCTGCGCCGTGTCGTTCGATGTGCCGCACGCCTGCACGATTGCCGCGGAGCCGCCGGAGGGGCCGTTCGGTCGGGCGCTCCCCGAGCCGGCCGCGGTCCGAGCCGGCGGCCACGGCGATCCCGTCGCTCCGGCAACGCCGTCAGCGCGGGTGCTCCGGAACACGCCGGGCCTGAAAGCTTGAGCCTACATCGGGATCACACCGCGACGACAGTCGCGAGCCCGATGGAGACGACGATGACCTGGACGAACCGCATCACCATAGCCGCGACCCTCATCGGCGGCGCGATCGCGCTGGTGACTTACGCGCAGGCCCTGAGTCTGCCGACGCACTTCGCCTGAGCCCGCCTGCCGGGGGAGCGCCCCGCGCCGCTCCTCCGACGCCGTCGTGACGGCCACCGTCGCGTTGAGACTTATCGCGCAGCCCACGATCGGGCCGCCTCGCTTCGTCCGAGGGGCGCCTGGCGGACCGCTCTGAGCCGCTCCGGGCCGCGCCGTCGGCGCGCGCGGTTCTCGGCAGGATCGGCCACGATCGCCCAGGATCGGGCGCCGGACCGCGTCGGCGCGGACGCGCCCGCCCCGCTTGCCGGGCCCGCCCTTTCTGCGTTTCAAGGCCGTGACCCCTGGACGTGGCCCGGCCGGCGATGGAACTGAAGTGGATCGAGGACTTCCTCAGCCTCGCCGAGACCCGTAGCTTCTCACGCTCGGCCGAGGCGCGTCACGTCACGCAATCGGCGTTCAGCCGCCGCATCCGCTCCCTGGAGGTCTGGCTCGGCACGGCCTTGCTCGACCGAAGCACCTACCCGATCACCCTCACGGCGGACGGGCGCCACTTCCTCGAGACCGCCGAGGAGGTGGTGCGCCTCCTCACCCTCAGCCGCGCCGACTTCCGCAACCGCAGCGAGCGGTCGAGCCTGCCCGTCGTCGCCATCACTGCCCTGCATTCGCTCTGCCTCTCCTTCCTGCCGCGCTGGCTCGGCACGCTCCGGGGCGAGCTCGGCGCGATGAGCAGCCGCGTGCTGCCGGAGAACTTCAACATCTGCCTCCAGGCCCTGGTCGAGGGCGGCTACGACCTCATGCTGACCTATCACCATCCGGGCATCCCGATCCCGCTCGGGCCCGATCGCTTTCCCTGCCTCGTCGTGGGCCAGGACAGCCTCGTGGCCGTGGCGGCGCCGGCGGATCTCCCCCGCGACCGGGAAGGCCGCCTGCCGCTCCTGCAATATTCCCGCGGCTCCTTCCTGGGCCGGCTCGCCGCCATCGCCCAGGCCCGGGAGGGCGCGCCCGCGACCTATCCGGTCCACACGAACGAGAACTCGATGGCCGAGGCCCTGCGGTCGATGGCGCTCGCGGGACACGGGGTCGCGTGGCTGCCGAGGAGCCTCGTGGCCGGCGAGATCGCGGCGGGCGCGCTCGCCATCGTCAGCCCCGAGATGTCGATGGAGATCCGGCTGTACCGCAGCGCGGAGCGGGCCCGGCCGTTCCTAGAGGCCGTCTGGTCGGCCGCCGCCGCGGATTCGAAGAACTATTCCGGTTCGGAATAGTTCTGGTCGCAACTAGCATTGGCGGCCCGCCGGCACCGGGACTATCAGACGCCGGCCGGTCAGGCGCGGCCGCCCGTGAGGGCGGGGCGACTGGCGGCGACCCTTCATCGCGCACCGTCGAGAGCGTCGACGCCCCCTCACGCGGGCCGGTCGCTCACGCGCAATCGTCCGCCCAACCGTCCTGCCCTACGGCGCGCCGGATCGCTTCCGCGCGCGAGGAGAGAGCCGTGTCCGAGATCGCTTCCGCCGCCCCGACCCGCACCGAGCACGACCTCCTGGGCGACCGCGAGGTTCCGCAGGCGGCCTACTGGGGCATCCATACCCTGCGCGCGGTCGAGAACTTCCCGATCACCGGCACCACGCTGGCCACCTGCCCGGACCTGATCCGGGCGCTCGCGGCGATCAAGCAGGCGGCGGCGCTCGCCAACCGGGAACTCGGCCTGCTCGATGCGGCGCGCTGCGACGCGATCGTCGCGGCCTGCGAGGAGATCCGGGCCGGCGGCCTGCACGATCAGTTCGTGGTCGATCTCATTCAGGGCGGGGCCGGGACCTCGACCAACATGAACGCCAACGAGGTCGTGGCCAACCGCGCGCTCGAACTGCTCGGCCACGCCCGCGGCGCCTACGGGCAGCTGCACCCGAACGAGCACGTCAACATGGGCCAGAGCACCAACGACGTGTACCCGACGGCCCTCAAGATCGCCGGCATCGGCGCGATCCGTCGGCTCGTCGCCGCGATGGCGTCGCTGCGCGGCAGCTTCGAGGCCAAGGCCGCCGAGTTCTCGGACGTGCTCAAGATGGGCCGCACCCAGCTGCAGGACGCGGTGCCCATGACGCTCGGCCAGGAATTCGGCACCTACGCGCGCATGCTCGGCGAGGACGAGGCCCGGCTGGGCGAGGCCGAGCTGCTGATCCGCGAGATCAACATGGGCGCCACCGCGATCGGGACCGGCATCACCGCGCATCCCCTCTACGCGGCCGCGGTCCGCGCGCGGCTGTCCGAGATCACCGGCATCCCGCTCGTCACGGCCGAGGATCTGGTCGAGGCAACCCAGGATTGCGGCGCCTTCGTGCAGGTGTCCGGCGTCCTCAAGCGGGTGGCCGTGAAGCTGTCCAAGACCTGCAACGACCTGCGCCTGCTCTCCAGCGGTCCGCGCGCGGGCTTCGGCGAGATCAACCTGCCGGCCCGGCAGGCCGGCTCCTCGATCATGCCCGGCAAGGTCAATCCGGTGATCCCCGAGGTGGTGAACCAAGTGGCGTTCGAGGTGATCGGCAACGACGTGACGATCAGCTTCGCGGCCGAGGCCGGCCAGCTGCAGCTCAACGCCTTCGAGCCCGTGATCGCCTACAGCCTGTTCCGCAGCTTCGCGCATCTCGAAGCCGCCTGCCGCACGCTCGATCTCCACTGCGTGCGGGGCATCACCGCCAACCGCGAACGGCTGCGCGCCAGCGTCGAGCACTCGATCGGGATCGTGACCGCGCTCAACCCCTATATCGGCTACCGCAACGCGACGGCCGTCGCCATGGAGGCGCACGCGACCGGCCGCGGCGTCTACGACCTCGTGCTCGAGAAGGGGCTGATGGCCCGCGCGCAGCTCGACGCGGTCCTCCGGCCCGAGCGGCTGACCCGCCCGCAAGCCCCCGATCCGGTCATCGCCCGGGCCGTCGCCGGGGCCTGATCCAGAATCCGGGATCCGCGCCCGCGACGCCAGCGGTCGGGTCCCGCACGCCGAACAACACGATCCCATGGGAGGACAACGGATGACGCACGCCGATACGGACCCGGATTCCACGACATCGCGCTCGGGCCGGCTCACGTTCTATACCGGGCTCGGGCTGGCACTCGGCATCCTCGTCGGCGCCGTCCTCCACGGACTGGCGGCCGGACCCGACGAGGCCAAGGCGTTCGCGGCGCACTTCACCCTCGCGACCGACATCTTCCTGCGTCTGATCAAGATGATCATCGCGCCGCTCGTGTTCGCCACCATCGTGGCCGGCATCGCGAGCTTCGGCGACGCCCGCTCGGTCGGCCGGGTCGCCGCGCTGGCCATGGGCTGGTTCGTCACCGCCTCGGTCGTCTCGCTCACCCTCGGGCTCCTGACCGCGAACCTGTTCCAGCCGGGCGCGGGCCTGGGCCTGCCGCTGCCCGACGCGGGGGCGCAGACCGGCCTGAAGGCCGCCTCGCTGAACCTGCGCGACTTCCTCGTCCACGTCTTCCCGACCAGCATCGTCTCGGCCATGGCCGGCAACGAGGTGCTGCAGATCCTGGTCTTCTCGATCTTCTTCGGCTTCGGTCTCAGCACGATCGACCGGCGCTACAGCGAGCCGATGGTGCAGCTTCTCGACGGCCTCGCCCGCGTGATGTTCAGGGTCACCGACACGGTGATGCGGCTCGCGCCGATCGCCGTCTTCGCGGCCATCGCGGCGGTCGTCACCGTCCAAGGGCTCGGCGTCCTTCTCGATTACGGCAAGTTCATCGCCAGCTTCTACGCGGGCCTGTCCCTGCTCTGGCTGCTGCTGATCGGTGCCGGCTGGGCCGTGCTGGGCCGCCGCGTGGTGGAGCTGCTGCGCCTGCTGCGCGCCCCGATGATCCTCGCCTTCTCGACGGCGAGCAGCGAGGCCGCCTTCCCGCGCACCGTCGAGGTGCTGGAGCGCTTCGGGGTGCGCCCGCGCGTGACCGGGTTCGTGCTGCCGCTCGGGTACTCGTTCAACCTCGACGGCTCGATGATGTACCAGGCCATGGCCGCCCTGTTCATCGCCCAGGCGTTCGGGATTCACATGGGCTTCGGCGAGCAGCTGACGATGCTGCTCGTCATGATGGTGACGAGCAAGGGCATCGCCGGCGTGCCGCGGGCCTCGTTGGTCGTGGTCGCCGCCACCGTGCCGATGTTCGGTCTCCCGGCCGCCGGCATCCTGCTGATCATGGGCATCGACCAGATCCTCGACATGGGGCGCACCGTCACGAACGTCCTCGGTAACGGGCTCGCCACCGCGGCGGTCGCCAAGTGGCGGGGTGAGATCGCGGGTGGCGTCCGGGAGGTGAGCGCGGAGCCCGCGGGGCCGCGCCTCGACCTCGCCGCGCGGCCCGCGACCGGCGCCGCCCGCGCTTGACGGGGCCGCCGTGGCCCGCTCGATGGCGGACGGGATCGCGCCGCTCGCCGCTGTCACGGACCGCTCCGGGCTCTGAGAGGCGACCGCGCCCGGGCACCGCTCCGGGCGCGGGGGCGCGGCGGCAGGGGCCGTGCCGGCCGGGTCCGGTCTGTCAGGTTCCGACCCGGAGCGGGGCTGTGAGCTTGCGCAGGTAGGCGATGACCGACAGGGCCGTGATGCGGCCCGTGCGGGGGTTCTCGTCGGTCAGGACGTTCTCGATGTCATCGCGAAGCGCGCGGCGTCGGCCTCCACCTCGATGCGGTGCGTGTTGCGCTCCAGGCCGGGGTCGGCCCAGATCTCGAGCTCGGTCCGGTCGGGACCGATGCCGGCCAGCGAGAGCGCGACCGCGACGTTGAAATTCGCCGGGAAGCCGCGGGCCGCCTCGCGGGGGCTGCCGGCAAAGATGCGCATCGGCTCGGTGATGCCGCCGATCTCGATGCCGTTCTCCGCGAGGTAGGGCGCGCCGACGAGGCCGCGCACGGGCTTGCGGGTGATCATCCGCACCGTGCGGATAGTACCCTCCGCGGCGGCCGTCACGGCGTCGAGGCCGAGCAGCGCGCCGGTCGGGACGACGATCTGACCGCCGTGGGCGCGGGCCGTCGCCACGAGGTCCTCGTGATCGAGGAGCGCGCCGCAGCTCAGCACGATCGCGGTCTTCCCCGCCGCCACGAAGGGCCGCACGATCGCCGGGAGATGCTGGGACGGCGCGCATTCCAGCACGATGTCGGCCCGCGGCTCCAGGGCGTCGAACGCGGTGACGACCTCCGGCGGCTCCGCGAGCGCCGCGAGGGCGGCCCGGGCTCTGGCGGCATCGTGAACCGCGACGGTGGTCAGCCTCAGCCCCGATATGGCGCCCGCATCGAGCGCGCGCCACGGCCAGCCCGACGGTGCCGAGGCCGGCGATCGCGATGCGACCGCCGCGGATGGGCGACCTCGGGGCTTCCTGCAGCGGCATGTCGGGTATCCGTTCATCGGGGCCGGAGCGGCCGACCGCGCCAGCCCTCTGCATCGGCCATGCCGGGGGGGACGCGCCTCAGCCCTCGCCGCGGGCATCGCGCGGCCGGACCGCGTCGCCGCGCAGGGCGCGCGCGGTCCGCGCGACGTGTCCGACGCCGACGTCACGGTCGTCGATCCGGTCCAGGGCGCCATCGACGTCCCCCGCGACCCTGCCGCGCTGTTCCACGGCGCGCCGCTGCGCCGAGGCGAGGCGGTCCGCCTTCATCTCGAGGTGCCTCAGGCACGCGCACCGCAGGAGCGAGGCGAAATTGCGTGCCTCACCGTGGAGAGCGAGCACTTCGTCGTAGAGAAGCGTCACGAGGCGCGGAAGGGTCATGCCCTGAGCGGCGGCGATGTCCTCGAGCACGTTCCAGAACATCACCTCGATCCTGATCGAGGTCGAGTGTCCGCCGAGCCGGATGGAGCGGGTCTCGCCCTCGTAGTCGGCGGACGGCATCCCCGAGTACAGATTGCACATGTCCACCCCTGCGATCCGCGCCGCTCACCCGCGGCGACCGCCCGCGCTTCCCCGGGATGAGGAAGAATAATGCAGCGCGCGCCCGTTTCCACTGCCTTCCGGGCTCTGGCATAACGCGCTCCGCGGATCGTCGCGGGCCCGCTCCGCAGTAGCATGATACTACCACCGCACGCTGGAGCGGCTCTAAGTTTCCGCTCGGCGGGACCCCTCGGGGCCGTCGGCCTCGGGCCTCGACAGGGGGGATCATGCGCGACATGTCCGACATGCCCGAGCGGATCCCCGCGATGATCCGGGTCCGGGACGCGGCGCGCTCCGCGCGTTTCTACCGGGCCACCTTCCGCCTCGACACCGCCGACCGGCCCGGCTTCGAAACCTTCACCCCGATCGATCTCGCGCATGCCGCGTCCGGTCTCGCGTCGGAGCTGACGGTCAACACGGGCCACGACGGCGCCTGCGGCCTGGGCGTGGGGGCCGCCCGGGGCACGGCGCGCTCCTGCTTCATCGACGACCCGGACGAGCACAAGATCGAGGTGCTCGCCCGCGGTTGGCGCTTCGCCTGATGACCCGCGACGGCCCGCCATCGGCCGCCGCGGCACCGGCACGACCGACACGGACAGGGGAGGACGGGATGAGGATGCAGGAGACGGGCGCACAACTGTCCCGCCGCGGCTTCCTGGGCGCCGCGGGCTCGACGCTGCTCGCGGTCGCGGTCATGCCGGACGGCAGCGTGACCGGGCGGGCCTGGGCGCAGATGCCGAAGGCGACGAAGCCCGAGACCTTCGCCTCGCTCGTGCAGATGTCGCGCGACTGCTACCCGCACGACCGCGTCGCCGACAGGTACTACGCCGCCGCGGTGCAGATCCTCGACGACGCGGCGCGGACCGCTCCAGGAGAACTGACGCTCCTCGAGGACGGGATGGCCGCGCTCAACCGGGCGGCCGTCGAGAGGCACCGCCTGCCCTACGCCAAGGTTCCGCAGGATACGGACCGGGCAGCCCTCCTCGAGACCATCGAGCCGACCCCGTTCTTCCAGAAGGTGCGGGCCAACCTCATCGTCGGTCTCTACAGCCAGAAGGAGCTGTGGCCGATCTTCGGCTACGAGGGCGCCTCCTTCGACAAGGGCGGCTACCTGGAGCGCGGCTTCGACGACATCGACTGGCTCTGACGGCGGCCCGGCGCCCGCGCCGACGGCCGCGCGCGACACGCATTCACCGCTCGGTCCGACCATCCCGCGCGAAGACGGGACGGGGCCGATCCGCGGCAGGAGGAAACCATGTCAGCTCCCTACGACCTCAGCGACGGCTCCGTCTTCGTCATCGTCGGCTCGGGCGCCGGCGGCGGGACCCTCGGGACCCAGCTCGCGCTCAAGGGCATCGACACCGTCATCCTCGAGGCGGGCGACCGGCACGAGACCTTCGACTTCGTCAACGACGAGTGGGATTCGTTCGCCCAGCTCGCCTGGAAGGACAAGCGGCACGCCACCGGGCCGTGGCCGATCGCCAAGACGTTCCCCAACCTGCCGGCCTGGATCGTGAAGGCCGTCGGCGGCTCGACCGTGCACTGGGCGGGCGCGTCGCTGCGCTTCCAGGAGCACGAGTTCAGGACGCGCACGCATTACGGCGCCGTGAAGGGGGCCAACCTCCTCGACTGGCCCGTCGACCTCCCGGAGATGGACCCCTGGTACGCCATGGCCGAGAACCGGATGGGCGTCACGCGCACCAACGGCATCCCGGGCCTGCCGGGCAACAACAACTTCAAGGTGCTCGAGGCCGGCGCCCGCAAGATCGGCTACACGGAGGTGCATACCGGCCGGATGGCCATCAACTCCGAGCCGCGCGACGACCGCGCCGCGTGCATGCAGCTCGGCTTCTGCTTCCAGGGGTGCAAGTCGGGCGCGAAGTGGTCGACGCTCATCGCGGAGATCCCGAAGGGCGAGGCCACGGGCCGGCTCGAGGTCCGTTCGGGCTGCCAGGTGCTGCGGATCGAGCACGATCCCGGCGGCAAGGTCACCGGCGTGGTCTACGCCGACAAGGACGGCGTCGAGCACCGGCAGAGAGCGCGGGCCGTCGCCGTGGCCGGCAACTCCATCGAGAGCCCGAGGCTGCTCCTCAATTCGCACTCGGCGAAGTTCCCCGACGGTCTGGCCAACGCGTCGGGGCAGGTCGGGCGCAACTACATGCGCCACACGACCGGTTCGGTCTACGCCATCTTCGAGAAGCCGGTCCACATGTACCGCGGCACCACGATGGCCGGCATCGTGCGCGACGAGGCCCGGCACGATCCGAGCCGCGGCTTCGTCGGCGGCTACGAGCTCGAGACGCTCTCCCTGGGCCTGCCCTTCATGGCGGCGTTCCTCGACCCGCAGACGTGGGGCCGCGACTTCACCGGCGCCCTCGACAAGTACCGGAACATGGCGGGCCTCTGGATCGTGGGCGAGGACATGCCCTGTTCCGACAACCGCATCACCCTGTCGGACGACACGGATGCCTACGGGATGCCGGTCGCGTCGGTCCATTTCGCCGACCATCCCAACGACGAGGCGATGCGCGAGCACGCCTACAGGCAGGGCAGCGCCCTCTACGAGGCCGTCGGCGCGGTCCGCACCATCCGCACCCCGCCCTATCCGTCGACGCACAACCTCGGCACGAACCGCATGAGCGAGAAGCCCCGGGACGGCGTCGTCAACCGCTTCGGCCAAGCCCACGATGTCGAGAACCTGTTCGTCTCGGACGGCTCCCAGTTCACGACCGGCGCCGCGGAGAATCCGACCCTCACCATCGTCGCGCTGGCCCTGCGGCAGGCGGACCACATCGCCAAGCGGATGAGTCGCGGCGAGATCTGAGCGCGGATCCTGCGCCCGCATCCGGCCGGCGCAGGCGATCTCCGCGATCTCCGCGACCATCGCGATCGCGCTTACCGCGCGGGTCCGCGGAAAGCTCGGCTCCCGCCCCCGGCGTCAGTGGAGGTGAAACTCGCTGCCGACGGCCCGCAATTCCGCGGGCCTGATCAGGCGGCTGTGGGCCACCTTCACCGAATGCAGCGGCCCATCGAGGGCGCCCTGCCAGAAGGCCAGGAAGCGCTTCAGCTCCGGGAAGACGGGGAAGAGATCGTGCTGCTGCCAGATGAAGGTCTGGAGCAGGTGGGGATGGTCGGGCAGGTGATACAGGATCTCGGCTGTCGTCAGGCTGTAGCCTTCCAGCTGACGACGGAAGGCGGTCGAAACGCTCATGGCGGCCCCTCCTGCGCGCATCGTGAGAGTGACCCACGACGAAGCAAGAAAGTTGCCGGCTGAGCTGTTAACAAACGCCGAATCGCCCGCGATCTCAGTCGGTTAGCACTCAGAGCGGACGATGGCTGCCAGAGCGGTTCGGGGTCGCGCGCACGCGCGCGCTGCACCGAGGTCGGGCCGCGTATGACGGGCTCGGCGACGCTCGGTTCCAGCGCCCGGACCGCGAGCCGGCCTCTCCGTCGCCGGATCTGATCCTGTTCAGGACCCAAGCGTCTCAAATATTGCGCGTCTTCGAGCAATGAAAATAAATATTACTGCAGTCGAGGCATCGCTCGTGAAGCGTCTGCCGCGCCGATGTCATTCCTCCACCGTCGCGTGGGCGGCGAGGAAATCGACGAAGCTTCGGATGCGCAGCGCCAAGCGCGCGTGGCCGACATAGAGGACGTGGACGTCCTCGGCATCGCCGGGGTTGAACGCCTCCAGCACCGGCACGAGCCGACCGGCCGCGAGATCGGCCGCCACATGGAACCGGGCAAGGCGGGCGATCCCGGCGCCGCCGAGCGCCATCAGGCGCACCACCTCGCCGGAATTGCCGTAGAAATTCCCCTGGATCGGCCGCTGGTTGAGACCGGCTCCGACGCGGAACGGCCAGGTATCGAGGGAGCGGCGGAAGCTGAAGTTGAGGCAATTGTGCGCCGCGAGGCCGTCGGGATGCTCCGGGACACCTTCCCGCGCGAGATAGGCGGGGGCGGCGACCACGATCATCCGGCTGCGCCCGAGGCGTCGGGCCCGCAGGCGGGTGTCGCGGAGTGGGCCGATCCGGATCGCGACGTCCGCCTGCGTGGCGGGCAGGTCGATCACCTCGTCGGTCAGGGCGAGATCCAGGCTCATCCGCGGGTGCTGCGCGAGAAAGCGCGGCAGGACCGGCAGGACGACGTGGGTCCCGTACGGGACCGAGGCGTTCACCCGAAGCCGCCCGCTCGGCTCGGCGGCGGTCTGGGTGAGGCCCCGCTCCATCGCGTCGAGTTCCGCCATCAGCTCGGCGGCCCGCTCGCGATAGGCCTCGCCTTCCGGGGTCAGGGTCAGGGATCGGGTCGTGCGCCGGAGCAGCGCGACCCCGAGGCGCGCCTCGAGGCGGGCGACGGCCCGGCTCACGGCGGAGGGGGTTTGCCGCAGGGCCTTGGCGGCTGCCGCGAAGCTGCCGCACCGCGTCGCCTGGAGGAACGCCTCCATGTCCCCGAGCCGGTTGTCCATCGCGCCGCCACTCGTGCATCGAAGTCACGATCATCGTGCCGCGATGCCTGCTACTCAGCAATCCGGCGGCCGTCCATCTCCTCGGGACCGACACGGCAACGAGGACGAACCGTCATGGATCTTCAGCTCACGGGACGAAGCGCCCTGGTCACCGGCTCGACCGCCGGGATCGGTCTCGCCGTGGCCAAACGGCTGGCCGCGGAGGGCGCGGAGGTCATCATCGCGGGGCGCCAGCAGGCCAAGCTCGACGCGGCCGCGGCCGCGGTCGCCGCGGCGGGCCGCGCGCGCGCGATCCTGGCCGATCCCGCCACGGCCGAGGGCGCTGCCGCGCTCGTGCGCGCGGCCCCCGCGGTCGACATCCTCGTCAACAATCTCGGGATCTACGAGGCCAAGGCCTTCCCGGACATCGCCGACGACGACTGGCACCGCCTGTTCGCGGTCAACGTCGTGTCGGGGGCCCGGCTCGCGCAGGCCTATCTCCCGGGGATGCAGGCGCGCGGCTGGGGGCGCGTCCTGTTCGTCTCGAGCGAGTCCGGGATCGTGCCGCCGCCCGACATGATCCACTACGCCGTGACCAAATCGGCCCAGCTGACGATCGCCCGCGGACTCGCCCAGCTCACCAAGGGCAGCGGCGTCACCGTGAACACGGTGCTGCCCGGGCCCACGCGCTCCGACGGGATCGGCGATTTCCTGAAGAGTGTCGCCTCCGATCCCGACCTGTCGCCCGAGGCGATGGAGGCGGAGTTCTTCCGGCTCCATCGGCCGCTGTCGCTGATCCAGCGCCTGATCGAGCCGGACGAGGTCGCCGCCATGATCGCCTACCTGGCGAGTCCCCTCGCCGCCGCGACCAACGGCGCTGCGCTCCGGGTCGAGGGCGGGATCGTGCCGACCGTCGCCTGACCGCCGAGGCCAGCGACGCGGAGACGGGCGCGCGGCGCGGGCCGGATACCGGCGCGGGGAGCGGGCGGCGCGAAGGGCGGGCGATCCCCGACCTCTCCCCGACCTCTCCCCGGCCTATCCCCGGCCGGTCCGCGGCTCTTCCCCGGCCAACCGTCCCGGCCCGATCACGTTCCGGTCGAGCCTGAGCAGGAGCGTCACCGGGAGGAGACCGATCATCACGATGAGCACGGCGGCGACGGCGCCGTCCTCGTACGTGCCGCGCGCCGCCTCGCCGTAGAGATGCGTGCTCAACGTCTCGACGTTGAGGGGACGCAGGAGCAGCGTCACCGGCAGTTCCTTGGCGATGTCGACGAAGGCGAGGAGGCCGCCGCTCAGCACCGCGGGCCAGGCCAGCGGCAGCTGCACGGTGACCAGCGTGGCGAGCCGACCCCGCCCGAGCACCCGCGCGGCGTCGGGGATGGTGCGCGGGATCCGCGCGAAGCCGGCCTCGCTGGCGCCCACCGTGACGGTCAGGAAGCGCAGGGCGTAGGCGATGACGAGGGCGGCGCCGGTCCCGAGTCCCACCCGTGCGGTCGTCAGGCCGGCCTCGAACAACCCGGCCTCGACCAGCGCCAGAGGACCCAGGAGCCCGACCGCCAGCACGGTCCCGGGCATGGCGTAGCCGATCCCGGCCGCGCCGATGAGCAGGCGCCCGGCCCGGGCGCTCAGCAGGGAGGGAACGGCCGCCACCGCCAGGCCCGCCAGCACCGTCACCGCCGTGGCGAGGCCCGCGTAGTAGACCGTGTTGAGGGCCTGGGCGGCGAGCGTGTCGGGCAAGCCGCTCGCGTCGATCCGGCGCCACGCCTCGAGGCCGAGAGAGCCCGCCGGCACCAGGAATCCGATCGCGACGGGGGCCGTGCCCAGGGCCAGGGCCGCCCCGGCCCGCCAGCCGTCCAGCCGGCGGCGCGCGCCGGCCGTGTGGCGGCGGGCGCCCCCGGCATAGCCGCGGCCGGCCCGCGCGAGCCGTTCGAGGCCGACGACCGCGACCACCGCGGCCAGCATCACCAGCGCGATCTGCGCGGCGCCGGGCAGGTCCGAGCGGTTCACCCAGGTGGCGTAGACCTGCACCGTCAGCGTGCGCACCCCCAGGAACTCGGCCGCGCCGACATCGTTCAGCGCCTCCATCAGGGCGAGGCCGGTGCCGAGGGCGATCGCCGGCCGCGCGAGCGGGAGGGCGATCCGCAGGAAGCTGCGCCACGGTCCGGCCCCGAGCGTGCGCGCGGCTTCCAGCAGCGAGCCGGCCTGCATCAGGAACAGCGCGCGGGTCGGCAGATAGACGTAAGGGTAGAGCACGAAGCCGAGCAGCAGGCTGCAGCCCGGCAGCGAGCGCAGGTCCGGCAGGGCGAGATCGCGCGGGCTCGACAGGCCGAGCAGGCCCCGCAGCCCGACCTGGAACGGCCCGAGCGGGTGCAGCAGGTCGAGATAGGCGTAGGCGACCACGTAGGTCGGCATCGCCAGCGGCAGCAGCAGGGCGGCCTCGAGGAGGCGCCGACCGGGGAAGTCGAACGCCGCGACCAGCCACGCCGTCGCGGTCCCGAGCCCGATCACCAGGAGGCCGACGCCCGCGAGCAGCAGGGCGGTGTCGCGGATCGCCTGCGGCAGCACGTAGGCGGCGAGGTGCGGCCACAGCTCGCCGCCGCCCTCGGACGCCGTGAAGCCCAGGGAGATCACGGGCGCGAGCAGCAGCGCCGCCAGGGCGACCGCCCCCGCCCAGCCCAGAGAGCGGGTCACCGACATCCGGCCCGGCTCGAACTCAGTTGTCGAAGCCGACCTTGTCGACGAGCAGGCTCGCCGCCTTGCGGTTGCGGGCGATCTCGACGAGCGGCGTCGGATCGACGCTCAGCGGACCGAGTTCCGCGAGCAGCGGCTCGATCGGGGCGCCGGCCTTCACCGGATACTCGTAGTCGACCTTGGCGTAGAGCGCCTGCGCGGCGTCGGAGACGAGGTACTCGAGGAGCTTGACCGCCTGGTCGCGGTTCGGCGCGTTCTTGGCGACGACCGCCCCCGACACGTTCACGTGCGTGCCCCCGCCCTCGAAGGTCGGCAGCACGACCTTGATGGCCGCGCCCCATTTCTGCTGGTCCGCCCCGCCGCGACCCGAGCGCATCAGTCCGACATAGTAGGAATTGCCGAGGCCCACCTCGCAGAGGTCGGCCGCGATGTCGCGGGCCACGTCCCGGTCGCCGCCCGTCGCCTTGCGGGCGAGGTTGTCCTTCACGCCCCGCAGCCACGCCTCCGTCTTCTCCGCGCCGTGGCGGACGAGGAAGGCGGCGATCAGGGCGGTGTTGTAGGGATGCTGGCCCGAGCGCAGGCACACCTTGCCCTTCCAGCGCGGGTCGGCGAGCGATTCGTAGGTCGCGGCCGCAAGATCGTTCAGGCCCGTGTCGGCGTAGAGCACGCGCGCGCGCATCGAGAGGGCGAACCAGCGCCCGTCGGCGCCGCGCAGGGGCGCCGGCACGGCCGCTTCGAGCACGGGCGAGCGCACCGGCTGGGTCAGGTCGCGGTCGACGAGTTCGATCAGGTTGCCGATATCGACCGTCATGAGGACGTCGGCGGACGAGCGCGCGCCCTCCGCGGCGACCCGCTCGGCCAGCCCCTTCTCCACGAAGACCGTGTTCACGGTGACGCCGCTCTGCGCCGTGTAGGCGTCGAGCAGCGGCCGGATCAGGCCCGGCTCGCGGGTGGTGTAGAGGTTGACCTCGGCCGCGTAGGCCGGTCCGCCGAAGCAGAGAGACAGGCACAGGCTCGCCCAGGCTCCGGTTCTGCAGACGTCCAACATGATAAACCCCGTTCGTCGAGCGACGAGCCGGTGCTATACAGTAAGAATGCGCCCTGCAAGGCGGATTTATTTAGATATATTCTAATTACAATCTGACAACACTTGGACTCCGTCCGGCAGCGGGAAGACGTGGGCGCGCCCGGGCAGCAGCTCGATGCCGACCTGCTCGCCCGGGACTTCCTCCGGCGGGAGGTCGAGGCGCAGCGGCGCGCCGAGGCCCGCGACCGCGATGTCCAGGCGCAGACGCGGCCCCGCGAAGGCCCGGCCCAGGATCCTGGCCGGCACCCCGGCGCCCGCCGGCCCGAGGCGGATCGCCTCCGGGCGCAGGCAGACTTGGACCGCGCCCTCCGGCACGGCGTCGGGCCGGGGCAGCGTGCCGAGGGGTGTCGCGACGTGGCCGTCGACGGCGCGGCCCGGAATCTCGATGATCTCGCCGAGCGCCCGGGCGGCGAACGGCGTCGCCGGCGCGGCGTACAGCGCCTCGGCGCTGCCGCTCTGGACGATCCGACCCCGGTGCATCAGGACGATGCGGTCCGCGCAGGCGACCGCCTCGGCCGCGTCGTGCGTGACGAGGATCGCGCCGATGCCGTCCCGCCGCAGGACCGCCAGGGTGTCGGCGCGGACACGCTCGCGGGTGCCGGCATCGAGGTTCGAGAACGGCTCGTCGAGGAGCAGCACCCGCGGACGCGGGGCCAGGGCCCTGGCGAGCGCCACCCGCTGCGCCTCTCCGCCCGACAGCGTGCCCGGATAGCTGTCGGCGCGGTGTGCCAGCCCGACCTGATCGAGGCGCTCGCGGGCGATGTCCCGCGCGTCCGCGCCGCGGAGATGGGCGAGGCCGAAGCGGACATTGGCCAGCACGGTGAGGTGGGGAAACAGCGCGTAGTCCTGGAACATCAGGCCCACGCCGCGGCTCGCGGGCGGCGCGTTGCGGCCGCGCCCGGCGACGCGGCGATCGCCGAAGGCGATCTCGCCCGCGTCCGGCGCGTCCAGGCCGGCGATGAGCCGCAGCAGCGTGCTCTTCCCGCAGCCGGAGGCGCCGAGCACCGCCAGGATCTCGCCCGGACCGAGCGTCAGCGACACGTTGTCCAGCGCCAGCGTCCGGCCGTAGCGTCGGCTCACGCCCGACACCGCGAGTTGCCCCGCGGCGGGACTTGAACCGGCGCCGGGCGACGCGTCGGTCGGAGAAGTCTTGCGGCGTCGAAACACGGGCAGGAGATCCGGCGGGCGACGGGCCCTCGATCGAGAACGGGTGGAGTCACCGTTCTCATCCGGCCCTCCGGCACGGCGCGGCCCGCCGGGCGGTGCGGCTCCAGGGTGTCGTTGGTTGGGCCGCCCCGGTACCTGACGTCCGGCTGTCTCGGCCCCGGTCTCCGGCGCCGCGGGTCCGGGGGGCGTAAGAAGGCTTGCCGGTGGGTCGTGCCCGGAAGTCCTGCCCGCGAGACTTGCCGCGGGGGCGTGTCCTCCCGGCTGCGCGGCCACACCGTATCGGTCGGCTCAGCACGCGACACGGCAGACGGTGCACGGCGCAATCGGTCATCGACGCGCCGGGAGCCGCTCTTGCTGAAGGACAGCGTTGTCCGGTCGATCGCGGCTCGGTGCTGACAGGTCAGGCGCGCGGAAATCCCGCGCTCTGCATTCATCAAATCAATCGAATTTGAAAGGTCATGGCAGCACTATTGAATTGGTTCGATGCCATACTCCTCGCGTGCGGTGGGGGACATCATGCGCGCGTGGCTGGTGGCAGGTGTGGCGTTCTCTACACTTGTGGGTAGCATCGACACCGTCGAGGCGCGCGGGCGCGGGCGTCTGTTCTTCGGGCGGTCGTCGACGGCGCAGCGACCCGCGTCGCCTCCGTCTGTCGCCGCGACCGACACGGCCCCGAGCGGCCGTGCCGGCTACCGTCCCATCATCGCGATCGCGCCGGCCCCCATCGTTGCGGCCGTTCCTGCGGCGGCCGCGGCAGCGGTGGCGAACATGCCGGCCGAAGCGCGCGAGCCGGAGCTTCGGCCACAGCCCACCCTCCTCCGCCCGCCGCCCGAAACGCCGCGTGTCCAAGCGGTGCGCGCCGTCGCCCCGAGTTGCGAGACCGGGAGGCGCGTCGGCGGCGTCGACAGGGCGGAAGCCGGCTTCTGCCTGATCAACTAGGTGTTTGATCCCGCCGGTCGATCCCTCAGCGGTCCAACTCCGGGTCTGGCCGGGGATTACTGCGCGCGTCCCGGCCCGTCTCTCAAGCCGAGCCGCAGAGCCCGCGCGAACAGGTCGCTGAGCGTGATCCAGTCAGCACCGTCGATCCGCCAGCGCGCGCAGTCGTCATCCGGCTCGACCGTGTACCCGCGGCACCGAAGCACGGCGACCGCGTCGAGCACCGGGTCATCCCCTTCGCCCAGGTGGGCATCCTCTCGGTCATGGGCGTGGGTCAAGGCTGACGCTCATCACATCCGCGAGTTGAAAGAGGAGGTCGCCCACGACACCGATCGGCAGCAGGACGCAGAACTCACTGTCGTCGGGCGACCGCAATCGGATCGCCAGTGTGCCGCCGCCGTCGATGACCTCGACCGAGCGCACCGCCGCAGCGCCCAGCACGTAGGGGACCGCGCTGTCCGAGACCGTCATCCTCGGAGGCCGATCACGCGATTTCCATCTCGAGCGCAACGTCGGCCAGATAGGCCGCGATGCGCGCGCTCGCCCGGGTGTCCGACGCTTCGATGATGAGGCCGGCGCCGCCGGGCAGGACGTCGTAGCGCCGGAGAACGGATTCGGCCTTGAGCGCCGCCTCGCGCTCCGAGGTCGCGCGCAGGACGCGCCGATCGCCCTCGATGCGGATCAGGATGCGGAAGGGAGCGCGCTTCATGCTGGGACCGCCTCGGCCATCTGACCCGCGCCGTCGCGGCTCGATGGGTCAGTTACGGCGAGGCTGGCAAAACCGTTCCGCGACGGAGCGGGGGGAGAGTGAGGGGGACGTCGACCGCTTCGTGGAAGCCCGAGTGACGTTCAGGACGCCCGAGATCGGTCGGTATCTCGAACGGCATCCGTTTCACGCAGCCCTGACATTGGTCAGAAGCCGAACAGGGACGCGGTATGGGCGCAGGCGACTAACCTCTGAGGCACGTGCTCATGAACGCCTTGCGCTCGGCGCCCTTGAGGCTCTTGGCCGAGGCATCCGCATTGCAGCTCTTCATCTTCATCTGCTGCGGCGTCAGCTCCTTGGCCGGCGCGGCGCTCTTTCCCGCGAGGCAATCTGCCATGAAGCTCTTGCGGGCGGCGCCCGACAGCCGTTGCGTCCCAGCATCCACGTTGCAGGATTTCATCCGATCCCGCTGCGCGGTCTGAGCCGCCGAGGGTGCGGGGGCCTGCGCTCGGACGGACACCGTGCAGGCGAAGACGAGGGCCGAGGCGAGAGCGAGCGTACGCACGGTGGAGGACCTCCGGTGATGCGGAGAACCCTAGCGACCTGCGGTTGTACGAGCCAGCGTCAGTGCCGCGTCTGTCCCATCAATTCGCGGCGATGTCTCGCCACCGCCGTCGTCGAATGGTCACGAGGCTATGCCTTCGTTCGCCGAGCCCGATGTCTCCAGAGGTCCTGGTGCGCTCTGTCATCTGCGCCCTCGCTGGCATCACGCTCGTTCTCATCGCGCCGGTCGGCCGTGCCTTGGCCGAACCGGCCGCGGATCCGCTGGCGACGGCCGCGCGGGTCGCCGCGGAGGGCCTCGCCATCGGTTCACCCTCCGGCGCAGGCGGCGATCCGCAGACCTCGGTCGCTCAGCCCGTGTTCTCGGCCGGTCGCGCGGCGGAGGTCACGACCTCGTTCCAGCCCCTCCTCGGGGCCGCCGGCGATCCCGGCGGGTACCGCGCCTTCCTGGAGAGCCGCGGGATCACCTTCGGCCTGATCAGTGTGGCCGAGACCTACCGCAACCTGCGCGGCGGCCTGCGGCGGGGCTCCACGGGCCTGACGCTGCTCGATCTCGACGTCGATGTCGATCTCGACACGCTCGCCGGGTGGAAGGGGGCGACGGCCCACGCCACCGTCTACCAGATCCAGGGCAGCGGAGCCTCCCGCAGCCGCGTCGGCAACCTCATGACGATCAGCGAGATCGAGGCCCTGCCGGCTTCGCGGCTCTCGGAGCTGTGGCTGGAGCAGAGCCTGTTCGACGACAGGCTGTCCGTCCGTGTCGGCCAGCTCTCCGCCGACACCGAGTACATGGTGAGCCAGACCAGCATCCTGTTCACCAACGGTACCTTCGGCTGGCCGGAGATCTTCGCCGCGAACATGGTGGACGGAGGGCCGGCCTATCCGCTCTCGGCGCCGACCGTCCGCCTGAAGTACGTCCCGACGCCCGATCTCTCGTTCCAGGCGAGCGTGATCGACGGCACACCCGGCGGCGGCCGTCCCCGCTCGGGCGTAGACCCGCAGCGCCGCAATCCGAACGGTATCCGCTTCCCCGTCTCCGACCCCCCGCTCGTCATCGCCGAGGTCGCCTACGCCTACAACACCCGTCCGAGTTCCGAAGGCCGGCCGGGCACCGTCACGCTGGGCGGCTGGCACCGCTTCGGCCGCGTCGATGCCCTCACGCCGGATCCGGTGAGTGGCCTCGATCGGAGGGTTTCGGGCAATTCGGGCCTCTACGGGCTCATCGACCAGACGATCTACCAGGAGCCGGACGATCCCAACGACGGCGCCAGCGTCTTCCTGCGTGCGTCCGTCTCGCCGGGGGACCGCAATCTCGTGGACCTCTACATCGACGGCGGCATCGCCTATCGCGGCCTGATCCCCGGACGGTCGGACGACACGCTGGGCCTCGCCGTCGGCATCACCCGCATCTCCCCGGCGGCACGCCGGCTCGATGTGATCGCCGCGCTCCAGAGCACGACACCCGCACCGCGCCGGAGCGCCGAGATCTTGCTCGAAGCGACCTATCAGGCCGTGCTCGCGCCCGGCATCGCCCTGCAGCCGACCGTGCAGTACGTCGCCCATCCGGGTGGCGGGATCGCCAATCCGCGCGATCCTGACGGCAAGCGGGTGCGCGGCGCCGCGGTGTTCGGCCTGCGTGCCATCACCCGCTACTGAGGTGAACGCGGCCCGCTTGCGTGCCCCCGCGCGCGCCGAGCGCGTTCCGGTCTCGGGAGGAGCGCGGCGCGTCGGCGCGACCTCACGTCCGCGGGTGCGGCGCGTCGCGCGCGGGAAGCCGCCTGTGTGGCCGCGGTATCGGAACGCCCCGTCGGCTGACGGGTTTGTGAGCCGGCAGAAGGGGTCAGGTGAAGGTAGCGGTATGGCATCGATCCGGGAGATCGCGGACACGCTGAGGAAGATCGCCGCGCCGGGCATGAAGCCGAAGGCGATCCGTTCCGCCATCCGTGAGCGGCATCCGGAGGCGAGCAAGAAGGAGATCGTCCGCGCCGCGTTCTACGCCGTGACAGAAGGGGCGACCGCCGCTGAGGGTGCGACCGCGGAGCTTCACGACTTCGCGCTGGCTGAGCGCATCGCCGAGGACAACGCGGACGTGGTCTTGAAAGCGAGCAAGCGCAAGAGGAAGAAGCGTTCGTCGGACGCATCGGACCGATCGCTGGCGCACTGAGCAGGGCGCGCATCGTCCGGTTGCTGCACGCTGGAGATCCGCTTCCGGGAGACGTGCCGATACGCTCTGACGGCAGGGTCGGGTCGGTGGGAGGCCGTCCGCCTTTGCAGCGGTCGCGCTCCACAGCGGCCACTCCGCTCTCGGCCATATTTCGTCACGCTGGATCGACGTCGCGCGCAGAACCGGACATTCGACTTGGCGCCCAAGTCGGTCATTCATTCTGTTTGAAGAACGGCCGGTAAGCAGACATTTCAATTACCAAGGTCTGTGATGGCTGGGTTCAGGCACCGACGGTTTTGAGGATGGTTGCGAAGCGACGGGCGCCGGTCAGGCGCGCTGTGTCGACGACGGTGCGGATGGCGGTCTCGCCCTCGGCCGCTCACATGGCCCGGTCACCGTTGGTCACCTTCCGTTGCACGACGGCTGGACGAAGCAGCCGCTCCGAACTGTTGTCGGTCGGCCCGACCTTTCCGGGATAGGCGAGAAACACCAGGAGCTGATCGCGGGCGCGGCTGATCGTGGCCTGCAGCTCGCGGGTCAGGTCATAGCGGCTCGGCGTGGCCAAGATGGCACCGAATTGCCGATCCAGGCTCCGGCGCTGGGCTGAAAGCGTCGAGGCGGCGAGATCCACGACGTGTTCGGCCAGGGCGAACACGTCTCCCAGCCAGAGTTGCAGGCGCCAGGGTACGGGGTCATCGCTGACCTCGACAACGTAGGCGATGTCGAGGGCCAGATGCGCCAGGTGGGTCTGGTGTTCATCCGCGTGGCCTTGTTGGGCGGTATAGCGGTCCGAGTCCACACTGTGGGCCGGTGCCCCTCCATCATCTCCCGCACTACGACGGCGCCGCAAGTCGGCGAAGTCGTGTGCACCACGGCCGCAGCTGAGTGGAACAGCCAGTGGTAAGCGTTCGCGCCTTCGATCCGCACGCCGGTCTCGTCGCAGGCGATGACCTCGGCCCGGCGCCGGGGGCGCGATGGCCGCGTCACAACCGGACAGGAAGCAGCCCTGCGCGCGGCGGAGCAGGTTCATCAACCCGCCCTGGCTGAGGGTGAGGCCGAACAGGTCGGAAAGCGCCGCCTACAGCCGTTCGTACGAGAGCGCCTGTAAGGTCCTCAGGTACGTCGCCACCGCATGCAGCCGCGGACCGAACGGGGTGCCGCGAGTTGCTTCGGCCGATGGCGCGATCACGCGCGTCCCGCAACTCGGACAACAAACGGCAAAGTGCTGGCGCTGCGTCACGATCGGTGCCACCGCGGGCAGCTCGATCTGCTCGGCGACGCTGATGACCTCTGCCGGAAGAGCGGCATGCAGGCTGGCGCCGCAGCACGCACACGCCTGGGAACGACGCGGGACGATTGTATCGGGATCATCGCTCAGCACCCGGCTGTGACCCTCGTGAGGGGGCTTGCCCCGCTGGGCTTGGAGTGCGCGCGCTGCTCCTTGCGATCCGTCACGGGCGGCTTGGATGAGGTGCGCGAGGTCTTGTCCGGTTGCTGCAGCCACAGCACCACCTTATCCTGAGTCTGTCGAAGGATCGATCAGTTCCTCGCGGCTCAGCCATTCCAGTTCGCTGCGGCCCATCTCACGAAGAAGTCAGCAAAATCCGTCCCACGCAAGGGCCTGGGCAATTGCCAGTCACTAACGCTGCATTTATCGATCTGCGTCAAGGATACGACACGTATTTGCGGTATCTCAGATAGGATTTGATAGCTTTCGTAGTCAAACGGCCGACGACTTCCAGCAGCCAATGCCGCGTTCAGAAATCTGCGACTATATTGGAGGCGCTTCTTCCGTCGTCACATGGAACGCGACGAGTTCGTTGGGTCCAAAGGTCAGCGTCAACGGGACGTCCGCGGCGTCTCGACCATAGGCGATCAGAATCCGACCGATGCGTGAGCTGTTGTTGCGCGGATCAAACGTGTGCCAGCGCCCGCCGAGAAAAACCTCCATCCAGGCAGCAAAATCGCCGGGCGCATGGGGCAGCGGCAGACCGATGTCGCTGACATAGCCGTTGCAGTAGCGTGCCGGGATGTTGAGACACCGGCAGAACGCAATCGCCAGATGCGCATAATCACGGCAGACGCCCCGCTGCTCCTCGAATGCATCGAAGGCCGTCCGCGTGGCTCGCGCATGCTCGTATCCGAAGGTAATTCGATCATGGACGTAGTCGCAGATCGCCTGCACACGCTCCCAGCCCGGTGGCAGGTGGCCGAACAGATCCCAGGCGATCGATGACAGACGATCGGTCTCACAGTACCGACTGCCGAGGAGGAACAGCACCGTATCCGACGGCAACTCCTCGATTGCGGTCTCCCGAGCGTCGAAGGCCGCCGGGTCGCCGCCGCCGGGGTCCCGCACGATCGTGTCGGTCCGCAGCGTGAAGCGGCCAGCCGGGGCAACCATGCGGCTGCACCAGTTCCCGAAACTATCGCGATAGCCCTGGACCGGTACAGCGGGGCTCGTGATCAAGTAGTCGGGTCGTTCGAGATCCGAGAAGCGCGATGCGTGGACGTTAAGCGTCGCGATGATGGGGGTGGGCTGCAGGAACTCGTAGGTCATCTTGCCGCCGACGAGAATGCGCATGTGCGTTGCCCTCAGGAGCGACTTCGGGATCGGCCGCCGCCGCGGCCTCCCGCGTCCCGGGCCGCCTCACGGCGCGAGACGCGGGTCTCGATCGCGATGACACGGCGCCGATGTTTGGGAGCTCTCCGGTCGGGCGCTTCCGCAGGACCGGAACGGGGCCAGTCCGTGCATCCCGGCCCGCGTGACGTGCCCCCGACGAGCCGGCGTCCGGCTCGTCGGGCATCACCGGAACTGGTTTGGTAGCTCAGAAGTCCATGCCGCCCATGCCGCCCATTCCACCACCGCTCGGCATCGGGGGAGCCTCCTTCCGCGGGGCCTCGGCGATCATCGCCTCGGTGGTCACCAGAAGGCCGGCCACCGAAGCCGCCCCCTGGATCGCCGCACGGACCACCTTGGCCGGATCGACGATGCCGGCCTGAAGCATGTCGACATACGCTTCGGTCTGGGCGTCGAAGCCGAAGGTCGAAGACGCATCGGCCAGGATCTTGCCGACCACGATCGAGCCCTCGACGCCCGAGTTCTGGGCGATCTGGCGCAGCGGCGCCTCGAGCGCCTTCAGCACGATCTTGATGCCGGCCTGGACGTCGGGGTTGTCGCTCGAGAGCGCCTGAACAGCCGCCGTGGCGCGCAGCAGCGCGGTGCCGCCGCCGGGGACGATGCCTTCCTCGACCGCCGCGCGGGTGGCGTTCAGCGCGTCGTCGACGCGGTCCTTCTTCTCCTTCACCTCGACCTCGGTCGCGCCGCCGACGCGGATCACCGCGACGCCGCCCGCGAGCTTGGCCAGGCGCTCCTG
>NZ_KB911302.1:0-45766 GCF_000383455.1 Methylobacterium sp. 285MFTsu5.1
CTCCGCCGGGCTGACCAGGGGCGTCACGCCACGCTCACGATGGGGTCCCGATTGGAAGCCGATCCGGGGTCCCGTTCCAATGCCGTTTGACAGTGGGCGGCTTGCTGTTCTTGAAGCCCTTAGTCCTCGGCTCGGCCTTGCGCGGATCTGGCTTGTCGGCAAACACGCGCTTCATCCGCTCGTTGAAGTCCTCGGATGTGACGTGCTGCGCTTTGCCGGTTTTGAGTTCGCGAGCCATATCGGCCTCCGCAACGTGGCCCATGCACGGGATTGCGCGGAGGGATGAGGCGTCTATGCACCTTCGCGAGCCGGGGCGCTAATCCAGCCGGGCATTGGGGTTACCTCAATCTGTTGGTGGACGGGGCAGGGATACCGCCATAGCTCTCGGCCATGGCCAAAGAGATCCCCAGCGTCGGCGACCTGCGCCGGAAGTCAGAGGTGACGGACGAGGAAATCGAGGCGGCGACGGCTGCCTACCTGAAGGACGAGAACGCCAAGCCGTTCGCCTTCAAGTCGGGCCACACGGTCGACGTGGCCAAGGCGATCGAGATGCACCCGCAGGCCAAGAAGCTGCTGGCGGATAAAGACACGACCGCCGGCCTGCGCCGCACGATGGTGAAGACCGCCGTCATCATGGGCTTCCCCGTTCAGGGGTAGAGGTCACTTCGGCACCCGCCGCCAGGGCGGCCCGCGAAGGTTTGAACTAGGATCGCGGGCTTCCGCCTCTCGGGCGTCGTGCTGGCGCTACTGGTCCGTAGCTGAGAAATTGGCCCTTGCGCTCATCACGAGCTTGCCGGCCTCATCATAGGCTTGGGCTGTGAACTCGTTGACCTCGGTACGGTAGCCCTCATCGCGCAGGATCTCAGTTAGGAGCCGGCGGAGCGTGTCGCGCAAGGCATCGCGACCGGACAGTTGCACGCCTTCATCGTCGCGAACCGTGACGTGATCGGACGTCACGATGAAGTACCGAGGCATATGATGCTCCGCCGGCCACGGCGAGAGCGTGCCCACCATCACTCGCTTCCGGCTGGATTACCCCGTCGACGACGGGAAATAGTGGCATGTCCGCTTGCCAATTGCACCCGTTCTGAGCCTCGCTCCCGCCAGTGACGGGGATGCGGATCATTTGATGGCCAAAAATCCGTTCAGACTAATAGGGTGTGCCTCGAAGATTAGATGGCAAATAGGCAAACCTGGCTGAGCTACCCTTCCGTGTCGTTCAATCTCAGGCCGGTGAACGTCAGTGTCGCCGTATAGACCGGAACACCCCCCTCATCGCGTATGATCACGGTGTAGGTTTGCCTGTCGCCGTCGGTCGGGATCACCCACCGCGCTATGTCGGGGAGCACGATCATCGCCTCCCGGCGCGCGGCTTCAAAATCAGCGCACTCAGTCCCGTCCTCATCGCGCTGGAAATGGCCATCATGGATGTCAAAGAAGTAGCGCGGCATGCCTGTCTCGCTGTTGGGCGGGAGCGCTTGTCTCTCGGCCGATAACGCCCAGATCATCCTGCCAGCGGTATTCTAACCTCGCACAGCAATCTTGAGCTTGCATTCACTTACATCAAACTCAGGGCAGAATATTGAATGACCTGACGTCTCACTCTAGCCTGACAAGCGCTACATGTATTCGATGGTGAGCAAGGCGAACGCATCATTTGATGGAGACAATCAGGGCAGATATTGATTGTAAGCCGACGATGTTCTCGACCGCCACAATCATAGATCAGATCGCTCCCGTTCGCCCCAGCCGCACCCGCAGGAAGCCCCATCCGGCCCTCGTGGTGGCGTGGCTTGTCCTGGCCGTCGGGCTCTGGTTCGTCATCTGCGCGGTGTCCGGCCGCATCGTCTGGTTCTGGTAGGCCGAGACGAAAAGCCCGCACCGGCGGACCGGGCGGGCTGAAGGTAGATCCTTGAGAGGACGCGTGACCGTATGCGTTGTCGCTCGAGCTGTTTAGCCCCCGCCACCGTTCCCGGCGCCACCCCCACCGCTGCCCGTCGTGCCGACGCGCGAGGGCTGTTCTGCATTGCCCGCCGCAGCCGAGTCCGCTGCGATACCATCGGCAGCCCGTCCAGTCGGCGAGTAGCTGGCTGCGCCGTCTTCACCAGTTGAGCCCGGCTGCCGCGTGACGACGCCGGGTGCGCCGGGCGGGACAATGATGGTTGTGCTGGTGGGCGTTTCGATTACCTGCGCGAGGGCAGGGGTGACGATCATCGCAGCGACGGCCGCGACGAGGGTGAGCGAGGTCATGGGAGCTTTCATTTGTGTAGGAAAGGGGGAACCGCCAATCCTGCACGATGTCTCCCGAGACCAGTGTCGCACGGGAGGGCAGCGGGTTAACCTAATGCCTGACCGGCTCGGCCCCGCCGCCCGATCCGATCACGGGCTGGCGGGGCTTGGCCGTCGCGGCACCGATTGGCCTCGACGTTGTGGGAGATTTTCTGCCGCTCGACGAGATCGTGCATCCAATCGTGCGTCGCGGAAGTTAATCTGGAGGACCCGGCAACTCTTGGTCCGCGAGGACCCTGCAATGTCAGCTCAGCTTGAGATTTCACCTGAAGACGTTCAGAAATTTTCTGCGCTTGCACGGGCTAAGATTGACAAGCGACTCGACCAAATCCCGGAGATGACGAGACCACAATTTTGGGCCATCATCGCGAAGGTATATGGCCAAGGTCTTACAAGAGACGCGGTGCCTGCAAACCGCCTCCAAGCGCCGCTGAAGATCGCTCTCAACTTCGCACCTGCCGCCAAGCTGATCAGGGCTACCCCATGCGATTAGAGCGCAACGAGCGCGGCGACTGGATGCTCGATCCCGAGCAGCTCCACTCCCGGCTCATGATCAATGCAGGCCTCATGCGGCAGAAGATGAGGCTCGGCCTTGTCACCAGCCGGATCGAGAAAGGCATCGATGCAGATGTTGGCAAGTCGCGCGTAACGATAAAAGTCGCTAACTCGACCTGGGAAGGCATCTTCGACGAGGCCGGATACTTGATTAACGAAAGAATGATATAGTTTTATCTGCGCTCGGCGTTCGCAACCACAGCAAGAGTGGCTATTTTCCACTGGGCGCCACACCACTGCCGGCCGATGGGCTACTGTGGTAGCAGGCCGTTCTGGTTCAGGATGTTAGCTTCCGATCTGGCCTACCACGCGCTCGATCTCGTCTACGGCGGCCTTGATCGTTTCGGACAGCTCCTGCAGGTCCTCGACTTTTACGCGGCCGGGTTTTTCCTTCGTCCACCAAATGCCGTCGTCGATCACGCCCAGCACGCGACCTAGACGGGCATGCTCATGCTTGAGTGATGCGATGAAGTCAGTACTGGTTTTCACAGAAATCCATCCTCTTGGCCGTCTTTATACAGCATTGAAGGGGCAAGAGCGAGGCTCGGTGACGCTCCCACGGCGAGGACCGAGGACGCGATATGGCCCGAGGCACAGGATGCCGGCGCACCGTTCGTCGGTCCTCAGCAGCGATCCTCGGCCGGATCCCGGATCAGCATGTTCGGTCATCTCCGAGGAGGGATGCGGCTCAACTCAGGGCATTTGGATGAGGAGTCGATGTTCCTGTGAACCCGCTCGCATTGAACCGACACCCCCCGTGTCCCTTGCGATGCATCAAACCCAGACGACTCCTCCCGGTGTAGGTGCCGAAGACGTAGACCGGCCCATGACAGGCGCTGCAGCGCTTGGGCTCAGAACGATGTTGGTTGTGCGCCTGCGCGATGGTGAGCGTCCGCCACTCGCTCGCGACCCGGATTTGGCACGTCAAAGGCTGAGCTCGTTTCATCATCGGACCGTTTCATAAAAAGTCGTCTGGACTGAGGCGGAAGGGTCGTCCTCGCTGGCTCTGCGCGATTTGGAGCGAAGCCGCTCAGTCGTCCTCTCACGGATGGCGCGGCGGCTCCCCATGAGAGATATGATCAGCTTCAAGCCGAACCCCCACAAGCTGCGGGTCACCCCATCCTCGAAAGAGCCGGGCCGGTTCGATTGGTCGATAACGCGGGACGATATGGTCGTGCGTCAGTCGGTTCGCTCTTTCGGCTCTGAGGGAGCTTCAGAGGCGGACGGCGACGTGGCCTTCCGGGAGATCACCGCTCAGTGGCAGAGTGTTCGCTGAGTACTGCCACCGAGCCGCCATTTCGGGCAGTGGCGCCCTTTCGCTAGCTCGTGATTGCCCTTCCGATATCCGGCAAAATGCTCGCCACAACCGACCGGCATGGTCGACCGTATGACTCTGCCAGAAGTATGATCGCGGATCGTTAAAACAACCGACAAGCTTGAATATTTAGCGTGATTGCTGGGAACTATGCTGGAATATTTATGTTGAGATAGGCCTGGACAGAAAGGACCGCTCACGAATGGGCGGTTCAAGTCTAGGGAGGAAACGCCCCGAAAGGGGCTGCGGTGCAGCATGCGTACCGCATTACAACAATCGCCGGTTCGTGACTCTGTTCACGGCCGGTGATTTTTGCATTGCTGTCGGATGGAGGCCCAAATGGATAGCCATACGCGGGTGCCATCGCATCACGATCCAGATCTCGGGTTTCGCTGGGCAATTTACACCCTACTCGCGACTGCGGTAGTGGTAAGGTTTGGACCGGCGGTCAGCTACCTGCTACCATGATCGCTACGGTGCCAATGCTGGACAGATCGCGTTGTCATTTTACGCGACGCGTGAGGTCATGCGATGCAAGCACTTTCCTATTCCGTCCGTGCACTTATCTTCTCGCCCGACGGTGAGCTGCATTTGGAGCGCCCGGCCGAGACTTATGCCACATCCGCTGAGGCGCGCGTGGTTTGCAACGAGGTGCTTGCGGCCCATCGGGCCGGCTCAATCGAGTCGCTTGTGCAGGTCCATGACCCGTGCGGTGGTCGGGTCGATACCTGCGACGACCGCTAACCGTGTCTTCGGTCGGTGCTCAGGCTGCATAAGCCGTATAACCGGACTTGCTGCCGGTAAGTGGCTCATGGTCGAGAAGAATGGCTCCAGGCCGCTTCCCCGTTTAGAGGGCCGCGCCTTATCGCTGGCTTGTGATTGTCCAGCCGCTCATGGAAACACTCTCGCCACAGTCCGACGACATGATCGCAGTATGACCTTGCCAACCGTACAAGCTCTCGGACTCATGGTTTGCGCCGTGATCGCGTCCGCCATCTATCTGGCCAGCCTCGTGCACGGCGTCAGATCCGAGAGTAGCGGCCCGCGCTAGGCGAACGCGACTGCGACGACGAGGCCGCAC
This sequence comes from Methylobacterium sp. 285MFTsu5.1, assembly GCF_000383455.1. Taxonomy (NCBI): domain Bacteria; kingdom Pseudomonadati; phylum Pseudomonadota; class Alphaproteobacteria; order Hyphomicrobiales; family Methylobacteriaceae; genus Methylobacterium; species Methylobacterium sp. 285MFTsu5.1. The sequence goes on from NZ_KB911302.1 coordinate 5,241, forward strand.
CGACCAGTCGCTGCCGGCAGCGAGGCCTCCTATGACCCTCATCGTCGGCGGAGGCGGTTAGCAGAGCCTCAGCATCAGACCCCGGTAGCATCCCTACCGTTCGCCATGCCGGCCATCGCGCTCTGATCGGTCCCGAGCATCCCGAAAAAGGGGGCTTTTAGGGGTCGCGGAATTGAGCGCGCTACCCTGAGGTCGCCCCTATTTCCGAATAAAAATCGGGCCCTTTTATGGGATGCCCACCTGCGGGTCGGCTCGCTCCGGTTCGAGCAGCCACTTGGCATCGAAGGCCTACGCTCGTCTGCGTCGACCGGCGCTCTCGCCCTTGGGGTCGTTGGCAACACCGCCCGCGGTGGGGCCATCCAGCACGGACGGAACGTACCGGCTATGCACGGCCGCCTTGATCGCCGGATCCTTGAGCGCCGCCCGCAGGTAGCCCTTGGTCCGCTCCTCGGCGGTTTCGGCTAGGGCTGTCAGTTCTTTGCGGGTCATGGCCTCAACGCCTCACGTCGATAGGATTGGGGTCGACGCCCTCAGAGTCAATCGCATCCACAGCAAGCCGAACCGCTTTCCAAGCCCGCCGCCCCAGTGGCAGGCGGCTGGAGGTGACTTTGTAGCCGCAACGCTCGATGGCCCGCTGCACGGCGGTGAATTTGACGAGTGCCCGTTTCGGAGGGGCCTCGTCGTATGTGAACCACACAAATTCGGCTGGATCGACCATCAGCAGCAGCCCCCGCAGCCCAGCGAGGATCGCTACGAGAATGGCCTGACGGTCGGTAGGGTCCGCAATGAAGCGGGTGTCGCGCCCGCTCCAGAATATGTGCTCCTCGCTCGTCGCTCCGTCCGCCTCGACGAGGTGGAAGTACAGCTCCAAGGTGCCGCCTGGCAGTGCGTCTAGTCCAATAACTGCCTTATAGTTCAGTGGCTCGGCGTCATCGTATCCGACGTCGACCACTACCACCTGCGGTGTGCCGGCGCTGAAGCCCTGGACGCGAAAGCCGCCCTGCGTGACGGTGCAGACGAATGCCACGGGGTGGGCTTACGGCTGATCTGCCCGGCGCACGGTCGCCTGCTCCTGCCCCCAGCCATCAGGGCACAGCACGCGGATGTCGCCCTCGGCCTTGTAGGTGAAAACCTTCCGAGTAGCGTCGTAGGCACGCCACCCCTGTATCGTGCCGCCGTGCCAGGATCGCCCCTTCTTCGTATCGTGCAGGTAGATCCGTCCGCCCACGGCTTCATCGGCGCGCTCGTCGGAAACCGTCCAGTTGCCGCTCTCGTAGGTGTCAGGCCCGAGCTTCGCGTGATTGCGCCCTTGCGGGCAGATGAAATGCAAGTCGATCACGCGCTTGACCTTTTGTGTTCTTGAGATCGGACCTGACGCTACGACGACCGGTGTGCGCGAGATCACGCGCGCTGCAATGATGTGGTCGCCCGGCCAGCCCTCTAATGCTCCCGCTTCGCTTTCGCCGCGGCGAGCTGCACCCGCAGATCGGCGAATAGAGCCTTCGCCGTTTGTCGCTCTATCCCCAAGAACACATCAGGCAGCTTCTCAAGGCCAGAAACGAGGTCCGCTAGAAGCCGGATTTCAGTCTCGCTCAGATCACGGCCCCCGTCCGATACCTTGGTGGCGACCGCCTCGACCGCCTCGGCGCTCTCCATGAGAGATGCGATCTGCACGCGGGTTTGCGCCGCTTGGCTGTTCAGCAGGGCCGCCAGGGCTGCGGCGTGCTCGGGCTTTAGCTCAATCATCCCGACACCTTTTCATCGCCCCGCAGACGCACGCCAGGACGCCCGTGGTTCAGGAACTCGACGCCAGCCGCCTCAAGCGCGGATTGGACGCGACGAACCACGTCAGCACCGCTTGTGATTTCGGCCGAACCCTTCGCTTCCATCTTCCGGATCGTGTTGACGTGGAGATCCGCCCGCGCGGCGAGGTCGGCTTGCTCGATGCCCGAGAGAGCGCGCGCAGCTTTGAGCTGATTGCCCGTCACCAGCATTGATGTTTGCCACACACACTTAGGAGTTGACGGTACACACCGACATGGATATGTGTATGAAACACACAGCGGGGTTGCCCGCAAACATAGTCGGGTTGCCCGCCAATGTCCAACCGCACTGTCTCTTGGACCCGCATCGACCGCGCCGGCCGCGACAGCCGTCCCGTCATCCCGGCCGGCATGCTCGGCGCCCGCGCCCTCGTTCAGCTCGGCGCTCGCACCCGCCCCCTCGTCGTCGCCGGCCGCTACGACCGCGCCGCCATTATGGCAGCCGCCTGCAAGGCCGCCACCGGCATTCAGGAGCGCTGCGGCGTCTCTCGCCGAGAGGCCATGGCCTCTGCGCTCAAGGCCACCTGGCAGGTCGCCAAGGCCACCCACCGCGCCGCTGCGCACTAAGGGGGGAGATTGATGCCCTACAAGGTCACCTTCGCCACCGGCCGTAAGGTCACGGTCTACAACGCTGCTTTCCTGAACTTGGGGCAGGTCCGCGACCGTGCCATCCATCTTCATGGCGACCGCGAGTACCGCTTCGACCCGGCCATCGGTCGCGCCCAGTGGTTCGATATCGAGGTCCCGGCGATCACCCACATTCAGCGGATGGTCGAGGTCTACATGGACGGCGGTTATGTCCTCGTCCCCGATCAGGGATCGCTGTGATGGCCGCCCGCATCAACCGCCGCGCCCTCGCCGCTGGCCTCCTCGCTGCCACGGCCACCCCCTCCATCGCCAAAGCTGGGCATAGCGTGCCTACCCTTCGCGGCGACGACACCGCCCGGCTGCCCGACCACGCCGCGTTCTGGTCCCGCCTGCCGCTCCCGTTCTCCCTGACGGATGCGTGGCACATGCTGTCGCCCGCCACACAGGCCGAGATCGGCACGGCGGTGCTCGGCATGGCCCTGGCGAACTACGTCTATGGCGACGGGCGCGCTGACGCCGATCAGTTCAAGGACGAGGGCCTGCGGTCCGCCGCGTCCAACGTGGCCGATGATCTCTTGAACCGGATTGATGACCGGTTGTGGGTGCTCCTGCCCGATCTGTACGGGCCGGACGGCGATCATCCGCGCTGGGCGCTCGATAGCGGGCTTGCATCGTGAGCCGCCCCGCCCTGCCTACCGGCAGCCCCAATCCGAAAGCTGAGGCGCCCCGAGCAGCCCTGGTCGATCCTCTCGCCTATCGGCCGCGCGACGCCGCTGCCGCCATCGGGGTCAGCGAGGCGCTGCTCTACGAGCTGATCTCCGAAGGAGCGCTGCCCGCTCGGAAGCTGCGCGGCGCCACGATCATCCTGCGGTCGGACCTCGTGGCCTTCCTTGAGGCTCTGCCGCTGACCGCCTCGGCGGCCAAGGCTCGCGCCTCGCCCAGCTAGCCGCCTGACCAACCCGACGCCTCGCGTCGGCTTCCCTCGCCCCACCGACCTGCCGCCACGAGCCCCACCGGGAGCCCGAACGATGAAGCGCGTCCGCATCCCCGATTTCAGCCAGCCAATCCCAGTCCGCGTCACGGTTAGCAGCAAGCCGGTCCGCGTCCCCGTGGATCGCCGCTACCGCAACCTGCCGGACGAGCCCCAGCCGGGCGCAATCGAGCCATGGCAGGCCGTCGCCCCGATCCGCCCGGACACCGCGCACAGCCGGTCCCTGCGCTTCCTCGACGCCACGGGCGAGCTGCTGGCCGCAGTCGCCATCATCGGCGGCGGCATGCTGCTCACCAGCCTCGCCTCGCTCCTCTGAGCCCCTGAACGCCCGAGACGCTGAGTACCGGAAACCCTGAAACGCTGAACCACTGAGGATCTTGCGATGCCCTTCGGCCTGTCCCTCAAGAACCTTATCCGCCGCGATCCGGAGACCCCCAGCCTCCGCGAGCGCGCGGCCGACCTTCGCACCAGCCTGAGCCGCCGGTCCGTTGTCGCCGGCACCGTCGCCGCGGCTGTCCCCCTGCCGGCTCTCGCCCTGGCTCCCCCGAGCCCCGAGGCTGCGCCGCACCCCGACCAGGACCTGTTCGACATCGAGGCGCTGTGCGCCCGCGCTGACGCTGCCGACAAAGCTGCCGGCATGGCCCATGGAGCCGCTAATGCCGCCTTCCGTGCTGCGCTGGGTCCGTTCCCGCCCGAACTGCTGATGACCATGTGGGAAGCTCAGACCTTCTCGCCGTTCTACGGCGTGCGTGCCAGCCGTCGGCTGCCGATCCGCCTCGTGCATCACGACGATCGGCTCAATCCGGATTTCGGGTGGACCGGCGAGGCCCTGCAGCGCGCGATCGGGTCCGCGGTCAATCTCCTCGGTCGGGGCGGGCAGACGCCTCACATGATCCGGTACTGGCGCTCGCTCCTGCCAGCAGCCACCGCCTACGATGCCCGCCACGACGAGTTGAGGCGGCAGTTCCGCATCCAGGCCCTGGCCGATGAGTATGAGGACACGAGGAAGACGGCGGCGCGCGTGCACACTCTCCTGCGACGCACACCTGCGAAGACCGTCGAAGGGCTGGCCGTCCATACCCGCGCCCTAGCCTCAGAAACTTGGTACGAGGGCGGCTCCCCCTACAAGATCCTATTGCAGAGCGCGGCGGCCATCACGGGCGTAGCCCTGCGCCAGCCTGACTTCGACGTGCCGGCGTGGCTGGACGCTTGGGAGCAGATCGGCGGGCGGGTCGAGTACCGCGCCGATCGGGCGGAATGGGCCTTCATCCACCCGAACACGGATGGCGCTTCCCTGGAGACGCGCGACCGCATCCGGGGCCTTCACAACGAGAAGTGCTCGAATAGCTGCGCCATCCACCTGTGGCTTGAGCCTCGCGCCACGGATCCGCGGTTCGCCCGCGCCTGACCGCCCTTCCCATTCTCGAATTCAGGAGGGGCATATGCCCTCGCTCAACCTGTCCAACCTGTTCCGCCGCGGTGCCGATCGCCGGTCCCTGAAAGAGCGGGCCGCTGACCTCCGCGCCAGCTTCAGCGCGGGCCGCAGCCTCGCTCCCGCACAGCTCGCACCGGGAAGTGCCGAGGCGAAGGCCGCGTGGCGCGCGGCCTGCCATCAGCATTCGATCCGTGCCCTACCGCTCCACGACTACCCCGAGTTGAACCACCCGACGGGAGGCGCGTGGACCACGCGGGGGCTGATGCGGGCCATGGAGGCCGGCGAGATCACCGTGGCCGAGTTCGCCCAGCTGCAGCCCATCGCGAGCGAGCGCGAGTTGCGCCTCGCCGAGATCACGCACGAGCTGCGCATTGGGGAGCTGTTCGCCCTGGCACATGCGGATGAGTACCCAGTGGCGTCTGACCAGGACGCTTCGGCTCCTCGCACTCCGGATCCTGTTCTCGCGGCCATCGCCTCAAGCCAGAGCGCCGAGGCTGTGATGACGGCCTTTGCCGCGTCCGTCGCCGGACGACGCATGACGGACGCCGAGCGGATCCAAGAGGACGCCATCGAGCGGGATCAACGGGCCACCCGCGCGGCGGTCTGGGCCACAGTGCCGACCACTGCCGAGGGCCGTGCCGCGCTTGTCCGGTATGCGGCCTTCCAGGCGGAACTGGCCTTCGGCGCCGACTGGCGAGCCAAGGCCCGGCAGGAGTTCTGCGGCGACTTCCTCTTGGCTGCGCTCGCCGCAGTCGAGGCTGAGACGGAACGCGAAGGGGCCTGACCCCTCCCGCCTTCCCGTAGCCGTGCGTACCGCCCCGGCCGGATCCCGCCGGGCCTTCCCCTTCACACCTTGAGATCTGACACCATGGGCGACGTGCTCACCTTCACCCCGCGTCCGAAGCCGGCCGCCCCAGATCTGGGGCCGTTGGCAGGCCCCACGCTACGGGCCAGCTTGGAGGAGGCGGCACAGACCGCCCTGGACGCTGCAGACCGCATCATCGCCGTGCTCGACCGCATGGATGGCGACACGGACCATGAGGACGGTGGCGACGCTGAGCCCTCGCTGGCCGCGCCGGAGAACCATGAGGGGAGCCAAGTCGTCTACATGCGCGGCGGTGATCAGGACCGCGAAACTGAGGCGACCGAGACCGCCCTGCCGGAGGTGGCGGCCGAGCTGATGTCCGAGGTGGTCGTGCTGCCTTGGCGCGGACGCGGGAACGTCATCGCGGCGGCCGGTTCGCTGCTCATGGACCTCCTGGAACGGGCATGATGTCGGCCGCGTCACGGAGCGCGTCGATCTGATAGCCCATGGTCTGAACGTAGATCTGACACTGGCAAGGAAGCTCGCGGAGAGCCAGTGCAACGCCGCAGTATCAAGCAGCTGTGCCGACCATGCGCAGGGTGAAGCGTGCGCCATCGCCATCCACTGGGAAGACACCCCGTAGTTCGGCCTCCTCGCCCGGGATCTCGGAGCATATGATGTGGGTCCAGTTGCCCTTCCGGTATCGATCAAAGCCCAAGGGCACTCCGATCGCGAACAGGGAAGGCTCCACGATCATCAGGCGCATGGTGGAGCCGTCCGCCCCCGTTCGTGTGCTGTACTCCGCCTCACGGAATGCGACCGCGCTGCACTTTAGAGTCACGGAGGGGGTGTCGGCACGACCGACGAAGCGGCCCTCCAAGCGGATGGTGTTTGCGTCCTGCGGGCTCATTGGCCCTCCCGTGCCGAGCACGTGTGCAAGCTGCGTTTAACGCTCAACACATTGCGAGCCCTCTCAGCTACTTGGAGCACACCCGAGAGGGCCAGCACAGGAGCGGACCACCGTCAGCTCTCGAACTTGATGACGAACCGAGCCCTGTCGCTACCCAGCGGCATGATGCTGCGGAGTTCCCCCTGCCCATTCGGCAGCAGGTTGGAGACGATATGGGTCCAGTCGCCCATCGCCGGGTTGAAGCCGGTGGGTAGGCCCGAGACCATAAGCGACGGTTGCTCCACCACTGACCGCATGACCGAACCGTCCGCGCCCTTCGTCTCCTTGAACGCCGCATCCCGGTACGTGACCAAGTTGCACCGCAGGGTGAGAGGTTCTGGTTCATCAGCCGAGCTGCCGTAGCGGCCTTCTAGACGGATCGTGTTGTCGCTCTGCCCGCTCATCGGTGTTCCCACGGTGCGCATGTGCGCCGGCCGGGGCTGGGGCGCTCAATCCTCAACGCACAGGAGGCCTGTTCGCAACCATCACCGGTCACGCAGGGTCTCGAGCGATTTCCGGGCTCCCTTAGGCGCCCCCTAAAACGTTGCCTTGGCTGAGGGCCTCACCAGGCATGCGCTATTCGGGTCGTGGACACTGCCGCAGCCCTTCTCTTTGGCGTACCTTGCGCCATTCAGAGCCAGGTGCAGATTTATGACCGAGCGGCGAGAACTGTACCGAAGCCCGAACGGAGATACGTGGTATCTCGGACGAGAGCCCGAGAGCGGTCGAGCTTTTGTCATCCATCAGCCGAATGCTGGAGGGCGGCTGTCCCACATCGAGCTGGGCGCCTTCCTACGCGGAAGCGCCGGGGGACCGGAGCATCAGGCTCTGCTGCGCCTGATCGGTACGCTGGTGGATGTTCCACCGTATGGGGATCGACCATAAGGATCGGCGTCCCTGTTTTTTCGCTGGGATCAGACAGAGATGGCGGGACCCGCCAGAGCCACTGCACTCCATGCAGGTGCAGGCAACGTTACACTGATCGGATCTACCGCTCCGGATCGCCACCGTCGCCAAAGGCTCGCAAGCTGTCCCGCAGCGGCAGCAGCTCGAGCAACTGGGCCTCATAGCACGCTATGGCCTCGCGCTCTCGCGTCCTGCCCTCATTGGAGAGCGGCTTCGTTGCGAGGTCGAGCCAGCCTTGGCGGATGCTCTCCAGGAGCAGGCCGATGGAGTCGTTGATCCGTTCGAGCTTCGTCATAGCCGAGCCCTTCAACGTTGACTTAACCGTGCGCCCCGGCCGACATGGACCGTTCCGGCTGCACCCGCCCTGGCGAGTCGCGGCCACCATCAGGAGAGCAGCCGCTGCGGATCTGAGACCCTGAAAAGCCAAAGGCCCCACCCCTGGCAGGGCGAGGCCTTCGAAAACCTGGGGCTTGTGAGCCCGGAGTCGCTTCCCCTCACAAGCCATAGCTCCCCACCGGGAGTCAAGACGGAACCTGTTTCCGTCAACGGGAAGGCTTTGCCTGGACCCTAGCCGCGGCCCGTGAGGGACCGGGTTCGATGTTTCACGCCACCATGCGGTCGGCGATCGACGACGCGCGCACGCTCGCGCAGCTCGACGGCCTGTCGCGCACCATCTGGCAGGCCCACGCCGCCGAGACCGTGACCGATGCCGAGGCCCAGGGGTTGGCCGAGCTGCTGCACACCCGCAGGGCAGCGATCCGCGAGGCCGTGGCGCCCGTCGGCATTCCGCTCGGCCGAGTGACGCTCTTTCCGCCGAAGCGCCTCCAGCGGGCTCCTGAGAGATCCGTAGCAATCGAGCGGCGCCGACGGCTGGCCTGCTCCGGTCCGATGCCACCCGCTCTCGCCAGCAGGTTCACCACCGGGCAGCTCGCGGTCCTGCGCGTCGTCGGCGACGAGATGGCACGCAACGGCGCTTGCGGACTGTGCGTCGACGCCATCGCGGCGCGGGCGGGCGTCTGCCGGCGGCTGGCTCAAGCTGCGATCCGGCTGGCCGAGGGCGACGGGCTACTGACGATCCAGGAGCGCCGCCACCAAGGCCGGAAGTCCGATCCGAATGTGGTCCGCATCATCAGCCGGGAGTGGCTGCAGTGGCTCCGACGGGGAGGGCGATCCACGGCCCCGGCGCTGCTGGGCAGCATAGGGTGCAAAAGCGTGCGCCCCACGGATAGGGGAGATCCACAGAGGCAGGTTGTGGACGCGGAACCGAAGAAAGGCTGCCGAGGGGCAGCGGTCGACTCGAGCCGAAGCGATCCCTTGAGAATTCTCGCGGGCGGTAGGACGGGCCGGGCCATGCGGTGACGGTCTGAGGCCGGACGATATGACGAACGCTGCGACGAGGCCTTGCAGAGCCTGAGCGACATTCGATGGTTTTGCCAACGCGGCCCCTATATCGGCACTGCCAAGCTGCAAATTTCGCGGTGCGGAGGATGCAACTTGGAAAATCACCCCACTCGGCGACTCACCGGATCTCGCGAGACCGCCGCGATGGTCGTTGGGTTCGCGTTGCTCATTCTCGCCGGCTTAGCAGCTGCCGCTGCTGCTCTGGCGAGCGCAAACGCCGACGCGTGGGCTGTACACTCCGCCGAAGTGCGACGAGCCGAGGCGCGGCTATCTCGGCTCATTCAAGAGGCGGAGACAGGCCAGCGCGGCTTCCTGCTCACCGGCGACCTGACTTACCTCGACCCATTCACGATCGCTCGTCGCGAGTTGCCGGCTGCCGAGCTGGAACTGCGGTACCTCACGGGAGACAACGCAGAGCAACAAGCTCGGCTGGCTCAGCTCCGCCCCATCATCGATGAGAAAATCGCCGAACTCGCACGGACAACCGAGCGCATGCAGGCGGGCGACCAAGCGGGCGCGCTCGCCATCGTGCGGACCAACGCCGGACGCGACCTAATGAGGCGTATTCGAGCAGCCATTGCCGAGTTCGATCGAGCAGAGCTGGAACTCCAGGCTACACGCGCCGAACGAGCTGCGTTCCGCCGGTCGATCCTGGCGGCAGTCATCGTCGTCGCCCTGTTTCTAGCTGCTGCGCTCGCTTGGCTAGTCATTAGGACCGACCGGTATCGCACCCGCGAACTTCGATCCGCGAACGACGCGCTCCGCCATGAGATCCTGCAGCGCGAGCAAGCCGAGGCACAGCTACACGCGCAACGCCATCAATCGGATGCTTGATCCTGGCGTACGCCTGCTTGGCAAGCCGATCACAACCTCGGACCTCGGTCGGGAGCTGCAGGGGTATTGGTGGAAAAGCGTCGCGGATAGATCACTTGTTCCGATGCGCTCCCTGTGTGGCGGCGCACAAAACCCAGAGAACGATCGGCAGAGTGTGCCGTTGAGAGGTCACAGCCGGCCAAGAACAGCCGCCGCGATCAAGACCGCCAGACCGACGATCTTCCTCACGCGACACGACTGACCGGATGGCTTCCCTATGAAGCCAAACGAACACGCATGGAGATCGTCATGAAGCTGCATCTGCTCGCCGCGGCCGCTTTGGTTGCCGTCGCCACCCCCGCCTTGGCACAAGGCATCGACAGCAAGCACAGCCCCTATCCGGCTTCGGCGTACTCGGGCTACGCCGGCAACGCCTCGGTGGTCCTGCCGGAGATCTCGGTGACCCACTACCGGCCGGCCCTAGCCTACCGGTACTCGGGCCAGCATGCGGGTGGCCCGGCCGACGCTCTGGCCCGCTAACGGTGTGACATTGCCGGGACTGCCTCAATAGCAGCCCGGCCCGCGGAATGCCGGTGCCCTTCACGATCTCGCCGTGTTCGACGCGCCACCTCGGTGCAATGGCGGCGGCGGACCGCTGATCCCACTCCGTCAGAGAGTACACCGCATGCTGAACACCATCCTGGCGCTTCTCGCCGTCCTCGCCGTCATGGCCGCCCATGCCCTCTACAGGGTCGTGCGGCTGCCCTTCCGGCTCGTGCGGGGCCTGTTTCGGCACAAGGCTCGGCCGGCGCCGCTGACGGCGCGCTAACCCCGCCCAGGCACCATGCTGGTGGGCCACGTTGCGTATCGGCCCGACCGCTGGTGAGATCGGACGCTCCCCCGCCCCGTGATCGGATCGGGGCGGGGCCGAGCGGCCGACGCTCAAGAGGCCTCTTCGCCGAGGTCCAAGCTCAGAGCCCCGAAGAAGGCGGGACGGGTTCTTGAGAGCGCCGGGGAAGTCACCGGAGAGGTGATCCCCGAGATACTGGAGTGGCTGCTGGGCGACGATGCAGCTGCAGCGACTAGGCTGCCGGGAAGGCATTCGTCGCCTTTCCCCTAAATAAAGTATTGATCTCTGTATCTGATCGTGCGAGCACCAAATCAGTTCGCGGGCGGGCGTATTTCTCCGTCCAGGATTGATTTCATGCATGCTAAAATTGCAGCCGGGCCGCGGCAACGCGGGCCGCATACACATCATCGCGCCGTGGCCTTGGCCAATATCCGATGGTTCCGAGAAATGGCATGGCGCGCCCTACGCGACGGCAGCCCGCAAGGGCTTCTTCGGGCCGCCAATGCACGGGCCGCAGCCCGCATCGTGCTGCGGCAGGCGCGGCGGGACGGCTCGGTCAATCGGCTGGTGACGGACGCCTTGGCGGTTGGCGGCTAGCCAAGCAGCGCGGGCCGATCGGCGCTTTGATCAGATCGGGTCGGAGCGATCGTCAGGCCAGTGCCTGGGGATGCAGTGACGGTGTGCCGGTGTACGTGTCAGGCTTGAGCGGGCAACCGATATGTGACCGGCGATGCTGCAGCTTTAGACGGCCCGCGCCGATGTAGGTTCCGGCGACAATCACCTGGCCGTGACAGGCTGGGCAACGCTTCTGCGCCATCGTGTACAGCCCACGCGCTTCGGCGAGGCCGATTTGGTGCCAAGCCCCATCGACCTGCACTTCGCACGTCTGCTGGCTAACCGTCAGCATGCTCGTTCCGTGCGGGTTGCTGCATGGATCCACATCTAAGCAAACAAGCCTACGCCGTTGTGGTTAAGACCCTGTTGCCGTTCCGGTCCTGCCGAGGTCCAGAACGGGCTTAAGTGCATCATCTTCAGCCTCCCGGGGTAGGCCCGGCCTACTCGCAGACCTCGATCCGCCGGATATGCTCGTACCCATACGGATCGACATACGCGCGTCGCTCGAAGTGACAGGCGCCGTACGGGTCGGGCGCAGCGTAGACCGGCCGGCCCTGGTAGTACCCGTTGTTGGCCGACGCGATGGCGCTGCCGGCCACGACAGCGCCGAGGATGCCCAGCGCCACGGCCCCGCCGGCGCCGATACCGCGTGCCTGAGCGGCCGGTGGGGTGGCGCAGAGTGCCAGAGCGACCAGGGCAGCCGCACCGCCGGTCCGCAGAAAAGTTTGACGCATGGTGTCCTCCCGTCATTCGATGAGGGCACCATGAGTCCAGACATGCCGGTCTTCGGTGCTGAGAGTCACACCGAACTCGGCGCCCACCGAAATCTAGGCGTAGGGTCCGCCAAACAGATCCCCGAGCGCCTTTCGCCGGAACAGCGTGCGCCATCGCCGCCGCTGATGCTCGGGCCGGTCGTGGATCATGTGGCAGCGTTGGCAGAAGGCCGCGAGGTTGGCATCCGCGTTGTTCGAGGTGTCGTGGTCCCGATGTGCGGCGGCTAAAACGACCCGGGTCCGGCGCGCCTGCCTAAGGATGTCGGCCTCAGCCGCGATCCGGATCCGCCTACCCCATCCATCGCGCCAGCGACCGGCGTCTGCATCCCACCAGCGCCCGTCGCCCAGGTGGTAGACCATCCGCCCGTGCGGCCGCCCGCACCCCTCGCAGCATCCCTTCGCCCGGCCGAACCGGATCACGGCCGAGAGCTGAGCCCAGTCGATGGGGTAGAAGAAGCGGTGCTCGGGCCGGATCGGCATAGGACGCTTTGTGCCACCGGTCCGCGAAGAAGCGTAGCGGCAAAGTGGGGCGCTGAGATGCCGAAAGCTGCGGTACACGCGCAAAATTTGATTTTCAAGCGCAGGTTGATTTTCTAGATCACGGCCTTTTGATTGTTGATTTTAAACGATAATTCCGCCCGCAATGGGGCGAGTATAAGTAAATATTTTGATTTTAACCAGAAATTAATACTTGAGCGCAATTGTATTGTGCATTTCACAACGTGCCGGGAGCACGGTAGCGGGTCATTCCGTTGCCCGCTGACCGATCTGATTGCCGAGCAAAGACAGCTCTGGGAGGAGTACGATCATGTTCGGCGGAACCCGCGGAACTGCGGATCAAGCGGCCAAGCTCGACGCGCTCGATCGCTCGCAAGCGGTCATCGAGTTCCAGCCTGATGGTACGATCCTCACGGCCAACGCCAATTTCCTGACCGCCATGGGCTACACCCTGTCCGAGGTGCGCGGACAGCATCACGCCTTGTTCGTGGAACCGGGCTACCGCGACAGCGCCGAGTACGGCGCGTTCTGGGATGCCCTACGCCGAGGCACGTTTCAGACCGCCGAGTTCAAGCGGCTCGCCAAGGGTGGTCGGCACGTTTGGATCCAGGCGAGCTACAACCCGGTGCTCGACCGCGCGGGGCGCGTCGTGAAGGTCGTCAAGTTCGCCACCGACGTCACGGCGCTGAAGCTGCGCATGCTCGACCTCGAAGGCCAGATCGCCGCTCTGCACCGCTCGCAGGCGGTGATCGAGTTCGATCCGACCGGCACGATCCTTGACGCCAACCAAAACTTCCTCGACGCGATGGGCTACCGCCTCGACGAGATCCGTGGTCGGCACCACAGCCTGTTCGTGGATCCGACCGAGCAGGCAGGGGTCGACTATCGCGAGTTCTGGGCGCGTCTGGGCCGAGGCGAGTTCGCGGGCGGCGAGTTCCGCCGCATCGCCAAGGGAGGCCGCGACGTCTGGATCCAGGCGACCTACAACCCGATCCTCGATGCCAGCGGCTGCGTCCTGAAGGTGGTCAAGTTCGCCGCCGACATCACCGCGCAGGTCCAGGAGCGCCACCGGCGCATCGCGGCGCAGCGGGCAATCGGCGCCGATCTCGACGCGATCGGCACCGCGGTCGAGGGCACCAGCCGCCGGACCGCGGAGGCCGTCGAACTGGCCGGTCGGGTCTCCGGCGACATCCAGAGCGTGGCCTCCGGCGCCGAGGAACTGTCGGCCTCGGTGGGCGAGATCAGCCAGCAGGTTAGCCACGCGGCGCGGATGGCCGGGGAGGCCGTCGAGCAGGCCCGGCATACCAGCACCATCGTCGAGGGCCTGAGCGGGCAGGCGGCGCAGATCGGCGACGTCGTGACCATGATCCAGGGCATTGCGGCCCAGACCAACCTGCTCGCGCTCAACGCCACGATCGAGGCGGCCCGGGCGGGTACGGCCGGCAAGGGCTTCGCCGTCGTGGCGTCGGAGGTGAAGGCGCTGGCCGAGCAGACGGCCAAGGCCACGGATCAGATCCGCGACCAGATCACCACCACGCAGGCGACCACGCGTGAGGCGGTGTCGGCGATCGGCTCGATCCAGGGCACGATCCGGGCGCTCGACGAGGTCTCGGCGGCGATCGCGGCGGCCGTCGAGGAACAGTCGGCGGTGACTCAAGAGATCTCCGGCAGCATGCACACGGCCGCGCGCGGGGTCGGGACCATCGCGGGCGGCATGGCGGCAATCGCGCGGGCCAACGAGCAGGTCGACGCAGCCACTCGCCAGGTGCGCGAGGCGGCGCACGCGGTCTGCTAAGGAGTCCAATACCTCGAATGATCAGCGGCTGACCGAGCCTGCATCATCCGATGACGTCACCGGGTCAGCCGATGGCACGGCCAAAGACCTGCGCGGCTTGGCCGTTTGTGTCTTGCGTCGATCCGGTATCGATAGGGGGCCTCTCACACGGAGGCGCACCCATGTCGGACGAGAACGAGACCCCCGAACCCACCCCGAGACGTCCAGGTTGGACACCCGCGGCCCGGAAGTCCCGCAAGGGGATGTCGAAGCGGCTGAAACACAGCCTCGATGCCCACGCCGAGACCGAGGCCGAGCGCCGTCAGAACCGCCTGAAGACTGGCACGCCGAAGCGGGACGATGTCGGCAGGGCGGTGCTGCACGCGGTGCTGCGAGCCATGGATCGCAACCCGCATCTGGCGGGCCCCCAGGAGATACGGCGTTACACGATCGCCCTGCTCGGCCAAGCGCTCTTCAACAAGGAGGAGGCCGAGCGGGTGATCGCCGACATGATCGTCCGGGCCGACCATGACTTCGAGGAGTGGATCTACGGCCGCACTTTTCGGGCGTGGCGTGATGGCGGCTGCCAGGGTCCCCGCCCCGAACGAAAGGGCGATGCCAAAGGCAAAGTGCGGTCGATCCCGCGCCGGCCGAACGGCACGATGCCTTGGACGAACACGACGCCCCGTCCGCCGGGCTCGAAGCGCCGGAAGCCGTCATCGGATGACGCCGCCTGAGCGGTCATCGGCTGGCTTCTACTAACGGGGGGCCGAGGTGAATTCTGGGTGCGCCGGGGTCGTTATCCGACCGCCCAAAACAGGGGCAGCGCGCCCGCCAGGAACAGGGCCGATGACAGAAGCACCGCTAAGGGCTCGCGATGGTGCAGGACGAAGGCGTGAGGGCTGGCGAACATGGCGACGCCGGATCGGGAGAGAGGTCAGCACGCTCGCTCCTGAACCTTGACGGATCGGGGGCACTTTGCGCTGTCCACAGATGATGGCGGATCCCTGTCGCTACCGAGCCACATCCTTTTGGATGTGCTCAGGCGCACCTCGCGGAGGCGGCGTCGGGCGTAGCCCTCCCTCAAGGCCGTATTCGCCCCCTCGACGGCCCGATCCAGCGGCGCAGTGACCTCACGGGTTGCTGCGCCGTTGTAGTTCATGGCTACTCGCAGAGCTGGCGGCACTCCTTGCGGGCGGCTTCCATTCGCTGGTCGAGGTAGGCTGCGAAGTCTATCAATCCGACCCCCTTGGCTGACTTCTGGCTGGCGTCGATCCGCACGATCGGTAGGTTCAGCTTGCCTTCGCTGACCCGCCGCAGCAGGTGCTCCTGCGACACGCCGGGGAAGTAGTCCTCCATCACGCGGTCGAGCGGGATGATGACCCGCGGACCGTACTGCTCGCGGAGGATGGCGACCGTCGTGGGCGCGCTCGGCTCGGGCAGGCGCATGCTACGGGCCTTCATGGTGTTCTCCGCGGGGTGAGGCTCTTAGCGCTTCCGCGTGATGTTCACGGCGGCGAGCCGACCGTCTGCCTCCGCTTCGTCTAGGATCCGTTTCGACCTCTCCGTAGGGCTGCCGCCCCGCTTCCGAGCTTCCTCTAGCTCGATGACAAGGCGGTCCATGATCGGGGCGTACTGCTCGCCGAGCTTCTCCACGAGATAGGCCGAGTAGAGGGTTGCCTCCTCGATCTCGACGAGGGTCGGTTCGCGGTTTTGAAAGCGCGGCTTCCGCTTCGGCGCCCCTGGTTGCTGCCTTGGCATCTGCGCCTCCAGGTTTCGTACCGAAGCCGCCAACGCTGGCGGCCTCTACCGAACGCTGCGGTGCGCCTGTTGTGCCTCTTCGTCCGCGACAGCCTCAACCGCGGCGATCACGTTCTCCAGCTCAGCGACTTGGCGGATCGCGCTCTGCGCCGGCAGGCCGTCATGCTCGGCCATAGCCAGGATGAGAGCGCGCTGGTGCGCCTTGAGGCGTTCGAGGAGAGCGTCGAGCTTGTCGGGCATGGGCGGCCTGTAAAGGCCCGGTACATGCCTCGCAATGCGACGCGTTCTTCAACCGCGATGCCGCTCGTGGCGCCAAAGCGCGACCGCGACACGCCGAGCCTCATAGGTCTGCCGAAGGGTCGTTCCGAGCCCGCCCTGGCCTTCCGGCGAAAAGGCGTAAATCAGCACCCCGTCCGGCCCATAGTTCCGTTGCATCTCGGCTCGCCAGAGGCTGTCAGCGGCAGCGAGAGCTGACTCGGTCAGAGCGAGGCGGACGACGTCCGGCGCAGGTGCTTGATGAGCGTTCATCTCAACCAACGTGCTGATCATGCGGAAGGTCCGTATCGACACCACCGGTGGCATTCGCCATCTTGAGCGTATGTCCGACCAGCGCGGCCAAACCTGCGAGCGGCAGAGGACGCCAGCCCCGCGAAAGGGTTTGGCTCCGCACGCTCGATCTCTCGCCCGCGGTCGCCGCTCTGTCGCACGCTGTGCGCTGATCATGTTCACGCTCACGAGCGGCCACGCGGTCGCCGGGCCAGCCAAGGCGCCTGAAGCTGCGCTGCCTCAAGACGCCAGTCGCCTCGACCAGGCCGCACGGATGATTGTCCGCGTGACCCTCATCGGCCGGAACTGCGCGCCGTTCTACGCTGTCGATCAGGCCCAGCTGCAGGAGATCGGAACCACGCTCTTCTCGCAGTCGCTCGACCGCTTCGGCCAGGATCGGCTGCTGAAGGCTATGAATGTCGCCGAGACCGAAGACACGGCGGCGCTCCGCGAGAGCGGTGCCGCGTTCTGGTGCCCTCTCCAGCGGGCCTACCTGAACAGCCTGAGAATGCGAGGCCTGATCGGGCGACAGCGGTAAGGGTTCGGGCGATCCCAGCCGCTTCTTCAGGGCCTATCCGCCGCCCAGATCTCGGCGGCACCGCCTTCAGACGCCACGAACCCCTGCCTCGCGCAGCACCCCATAGAACCGGCCCGGGTCGAACATCGCCTTCGCCTGCTGCAGGCCGATGGGGCTCGGCCGCCCAGGCTGGGCGAGCTGCATCCCGCCGCCCTTCTGCCCCTGCTTCTGCTGGCCTGCCGCCGCGGCTTTTAGGGCGTTGCCGATCTGGGCGTACTGGTTGCTCGGCTGCTGGGGCTGGGCCACCGGGTCCGACGAGAACCCAACCGGATCCGGCGCGAGCGTCGTCGGCTGAGCGGACAGCGAGGCGACGCCCGGCATGGGCGACGACTGCCCCGGCACGGCTGACCCCTGGCCGACGATCCCGTTCAAGCTGAAGCCGCCGCGCTGCGCCGTCGACCCCATCGAGCCTCCGCGCGAGGCTGCCAGCGCCGGCAAGGCTCCTCCGCCGCCGCCGAAGCTGTTCGCATAAGCCTGCGTGGTCGCCAGGCGGGCCGCGTTCTCCCCGCCAGGGCGGTTGTAGCCCGCGAACTTCCACGCATCCGCCATCAGGCGGTTGGCCTCCTCGGGGCTCCTGGCGTTCTGCAGGGCCTGCGTGAGCTGCGGGTTCTCCTGCAGCAGGAAATTGGCCTGCGCCACCACCGGGTCGGCCGCACCTCGGGTGAACGCCCGCATGTTGGCGAGCCGATCAGCGCGCCACGACAGGATCCCGCCCGAGGTGCCGGCCTGACCGCTCTCACTCGGGTCCGACCATGATCCGGTGATGTTCGAGGGGCTATAGCGGCTCTCGTGCTGAGCGTAGGCCGCGACGGCACCGAGGCCGTTCGGGTTCGTGAGACCGCCCTGCTGCAGCGTCGAGATGAACCGGCTCCGGATGTCGCCCTGATCCGGGGTCGCGGCCGCGGCACTGTTCGGCCCCAGCGCGCTCATGGCTGCCGCGGCGAGGCTCTGTGCCTGTGGCTGCACAACGCCCGTCGGGGCGCCGGTCGGCGGGGTCGGCGGGTTGTAGCCGGTGAAGCCCGGAGGCGTGGCCGACGGCGCGTCTTGGCCGACACCGTTCTGTGCCTGTGCCTGGGCGAGCTGCTGCGCCTGGGCCTGCTGCAGAAGCCAGTCCTGGATGGACGGGCTCAGTCCAAGATCGCCGCCCGCGAGAGAGGGCATGCCGCCGTAACCACCATCACTCATCCGAAATGCCCCTCAGTTGCGAAATCCGGCCCGCTGACGGCGTTCGAGGGTTTGCGACGCGCCTAGCTGCGGATCGGCCGGACGGCCTCTGCAGGCCGCTTCTGCGCCTATCGACAGATCGAAGGGGCGAGGCCACATTCTCAGGCATGCGCCGCACGGCCGAGATCCTGACCACCCTCGTCCTGTTCGCCGTCGTGATGTCGGCGCTTGGGTGGGCAGCAAATGCGGCCGCTCCTTCCATCCAGGGGTGGATGCTCGACCATCTCGGCCAAGGTGGGTTCTGGGCGTTCTTCGTGGCACTCTGGATCACGGCCGGCGTGCTCCTCTACCGCGAGAAGGCTGGCAGGGCGGCCGGGAAGTAGGGCCGCGCCCGCTCCGACTGAGACAGGAGCACTGCCTGCGCGCCGCGCCCTGCGGTGTTGCCGAGAGCCGCCGCCCGCTGCTGCATCGCCCCGCGCGCCTCGATGGCATTCAACAGGGTGTTCAGCCGGTCGCCCTGTGTCAGGGTCACGGCATCCGCAAGCTGGCGGTTTCGAGCGATGTCTGCGGCCTGCCCGGCGGCATTGATGCCGAACCGCGCCACCCGACCGCCCTGCGCAGCCAACCAGCCGGCAGGGCCGCCGATCGCGCCCGCGACCGTGCCGCCGATGTCGTTGCCGAGCGTCGTGCGCGGAGCCACCCGGTCGGCAGCCTGGGTCCGCTGTGCGGTCTGCGAACCCTCGACGATCCGACGGTTGGCCTGATCGAAGGCCGCTTCCCGGTTGACGGCCCCGACGATGCGGTCGACCGGCGCCTGCCCATGGACCTGTGCGAGGTTGGCGGTGTTCCACCCGCCCTCCCCCTGCAGCAGGTTCTGCATCGCCGTGAGATCGTTCCGACGGGTGCCGACGGCTTGGTCGATCGCCCCGCGGGTGCCGACCGCCATCGCGTCCCGCTCGCCCTGAGACATGCCGGCAAGGCGCGCCGCGAGGTCGGCAGGCGGCGTGGCGCCCTGCCCGCCCCGTAGAAGCTGGGACCCTGCCTCGACGGCCTCCATGCGCCGCGCAAGCGCCGACGACACGTCGTTGGCCGCACCGTAGCCCGGCACCTGGTCGCGCAAGGCCCGGTTGAGGTCGGCCACCGTGGCGCCGAGCCCGCCCTCTCGCTGCGCCACCGACCCGCGCGGCACGCCCAACGACTCCGCGCCGTGCTCCATCATGCCCGACAGGGCGACCTTGGCGTTCTGCAGGTTCTCCGCGCTGGTCTGCGGGATGGCGGCGCCCGTCAGCGGGTGCTCGGTCATCAGCATGCCGCGGGCCTGCATCAGGGCGGCGCGCTGCGGCCCCTCGGCGGTCCGGAGGCGGTCGGCGAGGTTCGCCAGCACATCCGTCGTGTCGATCGGGCCAGCGCCTCGCACGGCATCGCCGATGGCTTGGTTGGGGATCTGGCGCGCGGAGGCGAAGGCACTGGTGGCGGTCTGCGGGCTGACCGCTGGGCCGAACGCCCCGTTGATGTCGGTGGCGAGCCGATCCGTCATGCCGGCGGCGCGCGACACGATCGGCGCCGTCACCGCCTCCCGGGTCTCCGGCCGGACGGCGAGGCCCTGCGCCTGCCCCTGGAACGAGGGCGAGGCGTCGAGCAGCATCGCGTCGGATCCAAGTACGCCCATACGGGAACGGATCTGCGGTACGCCGCCCGAGTTGGCCGCATCCTCTGCCAAGACCCGCGTTGCGGCCGGGCTGAACCCGCTCGAAGGCCCCATGCGGGAGCCGATCATCTCGTAAAAATTCCGGATCCCAGCGCCGAGAGCAGCACCGGCAGCGGGGGCAGCGGCTCCGAGCGTGCCCCCAACTACAGCTCCGCGTCCGGCCGCATTGAGGTCCCCATTGCTTCGGACCGCTGCGTCTGCCGCGCCAAGCCCCGACCCCGACGCAGCCGAGTATACCGAGCGGGCGAGTAGACCTCCCGTGCCAGCCCCGAATGCGGCAGGCGCCGCTGCGATCAGGGGCGCGGTCCCGGCGATGCCGCCGGCCACCTCGCCCGCGGTGTTGGCGTAGGGGTGGGCGGCCTTCACATCGGCCCCGTACCGCTGCGCCTTCGCCACCTCGCTCCCGTAGTCCGTACCGCCCTGGTAGGACCGCAGGGCCGCGTCGGCGCGATCGATCCCGCCGAGGATGTACGGGCCCGCGATCGGGATCCCGTCGACAAAGCCACGGGCGGCGGCGTTCATGGCGCCAGCCTCGCGGCCGGTGTCCGTCCCGGTCTGGGCTGCCTTGTAGGCGGCGAACTCGGCCGGGTCGAAACCACCCGACGCAGGTGCGGCCGGCGCTCCGGTAGCCTGCTTGAACGCCTCGAACTCGGCCGGATCGAAGGTGACGCCGCCCGCCATCTACAGGCCCTCCTTGCGCATCTGCGCGAAGGCGTCGGCCTTCGACATGCCGCTATTCATCAGCGCCTGGAAGCGAGCCGCGGCACCGCCGCTGGACTGGCTTGGCTGCCCGATCCTCGGAGGGGTCGGCGCGTCCGGCAGGTAGACCGACCGGCCGGGGTCGACGCCGTAGGACGTGGCGAGGTTGCGATAGCGGTCGGCCACGCCCTCGGCGGTCTTGCGGGCGGTGCCGTACAGCTCGGACGCCTGATTGAGGAAATCGCGCCGCTGGGTGTCCGTCAGGAATTCGCCGTTCAGGGCCTTGTTGTAGGCGTTCGTCACCCGCTCGGGGATGCCAGCCGCGTTCTTGGCCGTCGCGTACTCGCCCTCGCGGACGACCGAGCCGGGGTCCAGCATCTTCATGTAACCGAAGATCAGCGAGATGTCGGAGGCCGGCGAGACGGAGCCGGGGTTCTCCTGCCGCTGCTTCGTGGCCGCGATCAGCCGGCCGTAGCCGTCGTGCACGTCTGCGAAGCTGCCGAGCTGCTTGGAGAACTCGCCTCGCAGCTTCGTCTCCGTGTCGTAGCCGTCGGGCTTGGCCGGCGGCACGGTCAAGAGCGGCCGGAGAGAGCCGCGCTCGTAGACGGTCTGCCCCGGACGCCCCTGGATCAGCGGCGGGCCATCGTTGAACGTGACCTTCCCGTTCGGGTCGGCCCAGGCTGCCCGCGTGTCGTTGTCGGGGATGCCGACCTTTCGGCGGGCCTCGATGTCGAGGAGCGGTGTCTGCTCTTTGTCGGTGGCGACGGCCTTCGCGTTCCGCTCCTTCACGGCCGGGTCGGCCTCGCCGCCGGGGATGAACTCCAGGCTCTGGCCGTCAGCCGCGATGCGGTAGCCACTTGGCGGGCCGGCGCTCGGGCCGAGCTTCTGCCAGGTCGACGGGTCCTGATCTGGACGCCCGAGGAACACGTTGCCGCCGACCGTGAACTGCTGCGGGTCCTTGTTGATCTGCGCCAGGAGCGACGGGTTGAGCGTGCCGGCCTCGACGGCGGCCGGAGATAGCCCCTTGCTCCGCAGGAACGCGCGCGTCGCCTGCTGGCCCTGGATGTCCTGCTGCAGCTTGTACTGCTCGAGGAGCGACTTCACCGACCCCGTCTGGCTCTGCTGGTAGCCCTGGAGGCCTGCCGCGATGCCTGGGCCGAAGCCCCGGTTCGACATGAGGCCGATGCCGACGTTCAGCAGCAGGTTGCCGATCGCAGGGTTGTTCAGGCCCTGGGCGAAGCGCTCGAGGAAGTTGCCGCCCTGCGAGGCGCCACCCGCCGACGGCATCTGACCGCCGCCATTCGCGGGGCCGCCCATACCGGGGGCCTGCATCAACTTTGGCGAGCCCGAGACGGGCTGACCCGTCAGAGGGTCGAAGCTGTTGACGGGCTGCAGGTTGCTCGATGCCGGGTTGCCGGTGTCGGCCGCCGTCACCCCTGGCGCCGGAGCGACGTTCGAGCTGCCGGTCGGCCGGCGCGCGGGCGACAGGGAGCCCGTCGCCGTGGGGGCAGCCAGCAGGTCGGCATCAGACGGCCGCGAGGGCGGCAGCGGCACGTTGCGGGCGCCGTAGGGGTCCGCCGAGCCGGTGAACCCGTTGGGGCCGCCACCGAAGCCGCTCCGGTCATACAGCAGCCGGTCGACCGGCGAGCCGCCGAGCGCCGCGAGATCCTGCGGACCGGCCTGAGCGCGTTCGAGCGCCTGCACCTGAGCCTCGCCCATCGCTACCGACGGCTGGCGCTTATCGACGGAGCCGACGCCATGGCCGGACGTGTCGTCGCCCGCACCACGGATCGGGAGCGGCTGCGGCGGGGTCGGGTTGAACCCCATCGTCGGGGTTGGCGTAGCCGCCTGCGGGTCGAACCCCTGCGGAGCCATCCGCAACTGCTCGAGAAGGCTCCCCAGATCGAAGCCGCCCAGGTCACCGAGGAAGGAAGGACCGCCGCTCATCCGCGTGCCCCTGTGTTCGAGAGATGGGAAAAGGCGCCGAGCATCAAGCCGAGCCCGCGGTGGAGATCAGGACGCCGTAGCGGCCAGCGAGGTCGGTCGCGTTCGCGTCGAGCTGCCCGAGGGCGCTGAACAGGCCACAGAGGTCCTGCACGGACCCGCCGGTTTCCAGGTTGCAGGCCGCCAAGCCGGCGACGCCCTGGATACCCCGGAGAAGGGTCGCCAGTTCGGTCCGGCAGGCCAACGTCTGCATTTCGTGCGCGGACAGACCCGACAGGTCGGTTGGCACGTCGCGATTGGCGAGAGACCCGGCTGCCTCAGCCATCAGGCAGCCCTCGCAATGGCGACGCTCGGCCGGCCGTCGGCGGCAACAGCCAGCGAGCGCGCTACATCGGCGGTGCCAACCGAACCGATGGAGCTAAAAGTGAGCGGGAAGCCGCCAAGCATCGAAGAGTCGACGGGCGAAGCGCTCCGTGCCGTGAATGCGGCTATCGACAGAGCTGCACGCCGCGACGCCCGCGATCTGGCAGACGCGCTGGACCGCGAACGTGCGCTGCGCATGGTACTGGAGGCCGTCATGACGAGCCTCCGACCGAAGGGACTTCGGCGGCGCCGGTTTCGCGAGCAAATCGCCAAACTGGAGCGAGGCAACTTTGGAGACGCGCCTCCGGAATACCTGCGCGACGCGCTTCTACGAGAAGCTGAGCGAGTGCTTCGTGCAGAGCGCTGACGCCGCCGATCACGAAGTCAGGGTTTGGGCCGCCACCATCCTGTAGATGCATGTCGTGCACGCACATCATGCGGCCACCGGCAAAACGACCGCCGGCGCAGCGGGCGTGGGCGAACGAGGCGGACCGTCTGTTCTGACGATGGAGCCGAGTGCCCGCCGGACCCACTCGCTGGCCGAAGCTCCCTCGCGCTCAGCTGCGGCGTCGATGGCGCGGCGTAGGTCTGCGTCGGTACGGACCGTGATCGTGTCGCAATAGATGAGCGGGCGCATGAACTGCCTCCATGGCGTTATAATACTATAACGCGCGAAGGCATAATGAGTAAGACGTCGAATAGTAGCTTCTAGTTGCTCCCGTCTCCCGGATTTTGTTGCGTATCTTTAGGGGTTGAGGGGCGAAGATTTTTTTCTGATCGAGTTCGTTTTTCACTGAAGGCTTTGATTGCCGACTCTCGCAGTCCTGCCGTCCTAGTTGGGATCGAGAGTCCGAGATCGCGTAGGATCCCTTCAGCGATCAGGTCGCCTCGCCGCAAGAGCGCCATGTGCTCCTCGTCAGACCGCCCAGCTGGCTGATCTGGGGGGAGTGCATCCATACCGAGCAAGTTCCGGCTCAGACGTTCAAGGCTTTGTTTTATGCACCAGAGCGTTTCATAATCATCAACCCATCTTTTCCCGGATGCGAGCTGATTGAATTTAAAAGACGCGGCGAAGGCTCGCATGACATTATGTGAGCTTAGATCTTCTCCAATAAATGCATCCAAAAGCTGATCAGTCTGAAAGCTTTTTTCCAGCCGAAGCTCAACCTCCTGCGCGAGGGATCGCCCGCTCTCACCGGCAGCTTTTTCGAGCGCCTGCCGAAGACCGATCGTCGTCCGCGCCATAAGCGGAACCCGCTTCCCCTCACCGTCTGGTGTCGCTCGCTTCGGCATAGCGTGCCGTCTCTCCAATGAATGAGCGATACGCCTATCATTCACTGGGTTGACAGACAAGCGAGGTCTGTCCGATAACCTCTGAGCGCATGATCCGCGCATCGCTCAGAGGTGTCGGGATGAATGAAGCTCTACGAAAGGCGCTGGCAGAGGAGCGCGGCGTGGACGTTCCCGACCTCGCGATCGCTCTCGGTGTGTCGAAGCACCTGCTCTATCGGGCGATCAAAGCTGGAGAGATCCGTGCGTCCCGCATCGGTCAGCGCGTGACGGTGCCTCCGCACGTCGCCCGCGAACTGCTCTGCCTGCCGGCGACCCAAGTCGCGGCCTGACCCCGCAATCGGCGGGGCGCTCCCCCGCTGGCCGGATCCATCCGCGCCGTGCCGGCCGGCGCATCCATCAGGAACAGCAGTCCATGAACGGAAGAACCCGCGCGTCGCGGGTGGCAACGGCGGGCTCTCGGAATGTCGTCTTGGCGGTCGACACCGAGGTACTTGCCCCAGCTACCCCCGATTTTCAAGTCGCTACCCTCGTCAGACGCTTTGGTTTGAGCCCCGCCGTCGCTGCTGCGACTGCAGCTCTGGCTTTCGGTGCTCCTGAGACCTGGAGGACCGCGCGATGACGGCTCTCCACGACACTACGCGCGCCGGAAACGGCGCGCCCCCCGCTCTAGCGTTCGAGGCTGCGGCGGAAGCCGCAGAGATCGCCCGCACCTACAGCGAGACAGCCGCTGCCTTCGCCATGATCGGCGATCGGCGCGGGCTGGCCTACGCCCTCCGGTGCGCCAGCGCGGCACTCCTTACTGCGAGCCAAGCCGTCGAGACCATGCGCCCGGCAGATGGGGGTGCCCGATGACGGTTGTCCTGCAATTTCCCCGGTTCCGGGCCTACCGGCCCAAGCCCGACGCCGTGCGGCTGGCGTTCGATTTCAACGAGTGGTGTGCCGAGCTGCGGGCAAGCGGCAAGCTGGCGCGGCGGATCCACTGCGCCTCGCTTGAGGAAGCCCGCACCGAGGTTGCACGCCAGGAGGCCGCCGGCCTGCGGCGGCTCCCCGACGCGCCCATGCCGGAGCCGATCGGCGAGGAGGACATCGCCTGATGTCCGACAGCGCCCCCGTCCCCGTTCCGGTCCCGCCGGAGCTGTTTGCAATCCTACGGGCGGACCTCCGGTACTTTGAGCGCCGGCCCAGGCGCCGGCATCGTCTGCGCCTCGCGGGTGTCTGCGAGATCGAGGAGGCCCACCGCAAGGTGGGACTCGTCCTGCCGCCCGCGGGTGTGCGCGTCTACTGCGCGATCCACCGCCTCTCCCCGGGCAGCGTCCACCGCGCGATCGGCTTCGCCATCGACGTGGGCGAGGTGGACTTCGACGAGAAAACCGCCGCGCGGGCCTATGCCCGGCTCAATCCGCAGGACGTGACCACGCGCCCTGCCGACGCGGACCTCTGGCACGCCGTGCCTTCGCCGAGAGCTTACGGAGGCGCAGCATGACGGCACACGCTCTTCCTAACCCGACCGAGCTGCGCCTTGCTCTTCGCTCCCGCGGCTTTCACCCGGTTCCGATTTCGGGGCCGACCATGAACGTCAACTCGGCCGGCAAGCGCCCGATCATGCCGGCCTGGGAGCGTCGATGCCTCGACGCCTCGCCGGAGGAGATAGCTCGCTGGGGCACCCTCTACCCCGAGAGCACCAATACCGGCCTGCTGTGCGGGCATCTGGTCGGCGTCGATATCGACGTTCTGCAACCCGCGCTCACGGACGCCATCGCTGATCGCGCGCGCCGCATTCTCGGACCGACGCCGCTGGAGCGGATCGGTCGCGAGCCCAAGCTACTCCTCGGCTACCGGCTCGCGGTTCCGGCCGACAAGATCCAGACGGCCGCGCTCCACTTCACCGACGACCCGCAGGAGAAGCCAACCAAGGTAGAGGTGCTGCTGCGGGGCCAGCAATTTGTGGCGTTCGGCATTCATCCCGAGACCGCCGCACCCTATCGCTGGCCCGACGCCTCGCCGCTTACGGTCGACTTCGCCGACCTTCCCGAGACCACTGAGGATGCCCTGCGGCTGTTCGTGGCCGAGGCGGAGGTGATCCTGCGCGAGGCTGGTGCGGCCACCAAGCGTGAGCGCAGGCAGACCGAGCGCGCCCGCGAGACCAAAGGCCGCCGCGCGGGCGGGTTCGGGCTCAATGAGAAGCCAAACCGCGAGACCATCGCCGACGCGCTGCGCAGCATCCCGAACGATTTCGACTATGACGGGTGGATCCGGATTGGGTTCGCTCTCTACGACGGCCTGGGGGAGGCCGGCCGCGACCTCTGGGAGGACTGGTCCGCGACCTCCCCGAACGATGACGCGGCGTTCACATCGCGGAAGTGGTCGAGCTTCGCCGGCGGCCGGTCCGTGAAGATCGCCACCCTGTTCTGGCACGCTGCCGAGAACGGATGGCGTCGGCCTGGCGCTGGCCGATCCGGTGCGCCGAAGCGCGATCGTGCTGAGCGCCGCGCTGGCGCCGACCCGGAAGCCGAGATCAGCGGGGAGGACGACGGTCGCCCCGTCGTGCGGTTCGTCGCTGGCAAGGTGCCGGAGGCGGTCGACCGCATGGAGGCGCTACTGCTGGCGTCCCCCGTCGAGATCTACTCTCGAGCCGGCGCGCTCGTGCGGCCCGTGATCGACGCGGTGCCCGCGGCCAAGGGCCGGATGACAACGGTGGCGCGTATGTGCCCCCTCACCACCGTCAGCCTCGCAGACATGGCAGCCAGAACCATGCGGTTTCAGAGGTACGACGGCCGCGCCGAAGACTGGCTGGACATCAACCCGCCCGTCGAGATGACGGCGACGCTCCTGGCCCGCGAGGGGCAATGGCGGGTGCCGGCGGTTGCGGGTATCATCACCACGCCGACGCTGCGCCCCGATGGCTCGCTGCTGACGGTCGCAGGCTACGACTTGGCGACACGGCTCTACCTTGCCCTGGATCCCGGCTTCACCATGCCGAAGCTGACGGAGCGGCCCGATAAGCGCGAGGCCGCTGAAGCGCTGGGCTTCATCGAGACTCTGTTGGCCGGCTTCCCCTTCGTTGGGCCAGTTGACCGCGCAGTTGCGCTATCGGGGGTCCTCACGGCTCTGGTCCGCGGCGTCCTGCCGACGGCACCGCTGCACGCGATCCGCGCCTTTACCCCCGGTTCGGGGAAAAGCTACTTGGTCGACCTCGCTGCCGTCATCGCGACCGGCCGGCGCTGCCCGGTGATCGCCGCCGGCAAGACCGAGGAGGAGACCGAAAAGCGCCTGGGCGCGCTCCTGCGCGATGCGGTGCCGGTCGTGTCGATCGACAACGTGAATGGCGAGCTGGGCGGCGACATGCTCTGCCAGCTCACGGAACGCCCGCTCGTGCGGGTCCGCATCCTCGGCAAGTCCGAGGCTCCCGAGCTGGAATGCCGGTCGACCACCTTCGCCACCGGCAACAACCTGGTGCTCACAGGCGACATGACCCGGCGCGCTCTGGTCTGCTCCCTCGATGCTGAGGTGGATCGCCCCGAGCTGCGGGACTTCGACTTTGACCCCATCGCGACGGTGCTGGCTGACCGTGGGGCCTACGTCGCCGCGGCTCTGACCGTGATCCGTGCCTATCGCGTGGCAGGCTCGCCGTCCGTCTGCGGGGCCATCGGCTCCTATGAGGACTGGTCCGACATGGTGCGCTCGCCCCTCGTCTGGCTTGGCCATGCGGACCCGGTGGCGAGCATGGAGACGGCCCGCGAAGAGGATCCGGAGCTGTCCGCTATCCGCGAGCTGTTCGAGCACTGGCGGTCTCATCTGCGCCTATCGAGCGGGTACACCACCAACACCATCATCCGGACGGCCTGCGATCGGGATGCGGGCAGCCACTTCGCCGGTCCCGGCGATTTCAAGCTGGCCGAGTTCCGCGACCTGTTGCTACGGCAGGCCGGTGACGGCGGGGCAGTGAACAGCCGCCGCCTCGGCAAATGGCTGTCCCGGATCAAGGGCCGTGTGGTCGACGGCCACCGGATCGAGATGAAGGCTGACGCGAGCAACGGCAACCGCTTCTCGCTCTGCCAAGTCAGCGTCCCCGAGTACCCCGCAGGCAGCCCGGTCGCAGCCGACTACCGCGCCTCTTCGGCACCGGAGTTCTGATGCGCGCGACGAAAATAGGGGTTTGCGGGGTTTCAGGGGTTTGTTTCATCCCAACGCGGCAAACTGTCAGTTCACCTCGTCCGGGCACACGCTCGGATGCGCAGGCGAGCGCACGTGACAGTTCACGGGTAGCGGCTGAAACGGACCCCTTAAACCCCGCAAACCCCTATCGTCGGTGGGAGTGGGGCCCGTTTAGCCCTGACATCGATGAGACCGAGCCCCGCGCCCGGCTCCCGGGCCTGTGCGCTTTCGTCCCCCTCTCGGGTGGTCACACGGAGTGGCGGTGGAAAGCCGCAGCCGAGGCTCAGCATGTCAAATCAGATGCCTACGCTCTCCGCACCCGCTTCGGCTGCCTGTTTCACGGTGGCTCCGTTCCGAAGCGCCAGAGCTATCGCGGTCGACGTGGTGTCGACGGCAAGTGCCCGATCCTCTCCGTGATCGTAGGGGCTGTTTTTACCCGAGCCCAGCCTTGCGTGGAAGTTGTCTGGGAAGCTCCTGTCCATCCGCATCCTCAGCATATTCGTGGCGGCATGATAGTCATCTTCGAAATTCCTGGCCTTTGTCGCGGGTTCTCCAACGTAAACGCCCGCCTCTTTCTCTTTAGCCATGGCACTGCTTCTTCGCTCATATTCGCTGCCCAGAAAGAATTGTATAATCTTGGAGATCAGGCGATTGATGATGTTCATTGGGGTATTCCAAGTGGGCAGCGCTGGACGCGCCCTGTCGTAGAAGACAACGCATCCCGACGGGCTTCGAACCCCGAGGCGCTGTCATCCCCTGCCGAGCTGCGAGCCCGCCTCTGTTCTCTGAACCAGACGGCCCGGCTTCTGATCGGGACGCGCGGCGCTGAGTTTTGTCACTGGCTCGCCAAGGCCGAGACAGACCCCGCCGCGCTCGAACCCGCCTACCGCGCCTTCAATGCGCTGGCCGCCACCGCCCGCCGCCAGATCCCGGCCAGCTACGCCGCTCTCACCCGCCCAGCCTGAAAGGAGCCACCATGTCGAACGTCATCACCCTGCCGAGCCGCGCGAAGGCCGCCGCGTTGGCGACGCACTACGAGACGGTCGCCACATACGGGGAGACGGGCCCCGTCTCCATCGCGCTTCTCCGGCGCCTCGACGCGTCGGCTGGCCTGATCCACGTGGCCCTGCTCGGCGTGCTGCAAGGCGTCGAGATCATTGCCAGTCTGCCCGACAACGATCAGGGCCGGGCCATCGCTGATTTCGTAGGGCCGGCTGCCCTGCGCGCCGTGGAGCTGTCGGAAGTCGAGTTCGCCGTCACCGCGGAGGCCTGCTGATGTCCGCCTCGCGCGTGCGCGCCTGAGAGTGGGAGATCTTGGCATCAAGCCGGGGCGCTCAGACCTTGGTTTCGCGCTTCACAACCGCGTCCTCGTCGGTGCCCTTCTGCGTCAAGCCGACATCAGGGCCTTCCAGCGGGTCTGAGGGTGCTTTGGGACTGATCGGAGGAATGGACCGTTGCACGGTACCCACTCGAGCCCAGCGCTCAGCATCGTACTCCGTGTCTGCGAGATCCTGCGTGTTCGCGTTCGTCGGCTCGTCGGGCATCGGGAGACCTCCGTACCGTAGAGCAACACCGTGAGCAGCTGCGCGGGTCCGAGCGCCGCACCGCTAACGAGCCGGCCGCGTGCGGGGTGGGAGAGGCGCTGGTGTGATCTGCTTTGACTCCACGCACGAAAACGGCGGGGCTCACACCCCGCCGCTGATCGCCTCGCCTATTCTGGCGCCGCCTGAAGCTGTGACCAAGCTCGGGGGGCTCAAAGGCCCATCAGCACCCCCGCAGAGCCCGTTACTGTCATGGCAAGGCCGCCCACGAAGGCGCCGATCATTGCGTAAGAAAAGATCTTCAAGGCCATGCTGGGCAATTCTTTCGTGCGGCGCGGGGCTGTGTGTCAGCCCCTGCGGAGCCGTCTGATAAGAACATGCCCTATCGCCAGGGTTTGTGCAGTGCGAGGGGCACGTTGCATTGCGGAACCATTCGGCGGAGGTTCAGCGATGACGACCATCGAGGTCGCCGACGCCCTGCTGCGCATCGTCGTGACGGGTGAGCGCGAGCGTAGCGCCGCCGCGAACCCCGGATGGGCGTGGGGATGCCGCAAACCGACCGTCTGGCGCCAGCCGCTACCGCCCCCTCGACGCACGGGGCCACCCCTATTTGCCGTCGTAGAGCGATGTGCTCGGCCGACCGGCGCCTCAGCACGCCGGGACGAATGCCCCGGCGCGGCAGTGTTCTTTAGCGGCAGATGCGCCGCGGGCCGACCGGGGTCCGACGCACGAAGCAGTGCGGACCAGGCTGGAAGCCACGGGCGATCGGGCGGCAGCGGCCGAGAGGGCCACGAGCGAAGCCCGGACCACAGCCCATAGCTACGGTGGTGACGTGGGCAGTGCCCGCGAGGGCCCCCGCACCGATCGGCGCAAGAGGTGCAGCGCTGGCTGCGGATGCGAGGCCGAGACCGCCAACGAGAGCGGCTGTGGCGGCGAGCATCTTCAGGTGCGCCATGGTCAGACCTCCTGTGGTTGAGCCGCGGGCCGCAGAAAACGACCAGCGGGCGTGCGCTGGTGCCACGGAAAGGGTGAATGAGACGTCACCCCGACCCTCTGGCGAGCTCGCCGAAGAGGGCTCGGACAATGCCACGCAAAGGTTGTCGATCCTTAACGTGACCACGTTACCACGTGTCAGCGTTGTGCTAGAAGGATCCTGCTCCGGACCTAATGGTTACAGGCCCATGGAAGCGAGGCGTGCTCGGTGATGCAGAAGGGGAATGGTCAGTTCGCACCAGGCCAAAGCGGCAACCCAGCGGGGCGGCCCAAGGGTTCGCGCAATCGCGCCACCGTCGCCTTGGAGAAGATCCTGGACGGTGACGCTGAGAGCATCCTGCGCAAGGCCGTCCAGCTCGCCCGGGACGGCGATCCTGTCGCACTCCGCCTCTGCCTCGACCGTCTGATCCCGCCCCGGAAGGATCGCCCGATCACCTTCGCGCTGCCGCCGATCGAGACGACCGACGATCTGCCGAAGGCCACGGGTGCCATCGTGGCCGCGGTCGCCACCGGCGAGCTGACGCCTTCTGAGGCGGCCGAGATCTCCAAGACCCTCGACGTGCATGTGCGGGCGATCGAGGCGACCGAGCTGCACCGACGCATGGCCGCACTGGAGGCGCGAGGACGATGAACCTGAAAGCGCTCGAAGCTCGCCTCGTCCGCCTTGAGACGAAGCATGGGGCCGGTCAGTTCGACCACTTGACCTACGAGGAGGTCGAACGGGCCTTGTTTGATCGTCTGCACCGGATGGCCGACGCGGCCGGCGGCATCGACGAGCTGATGGCCGAGTGGGACGCCGAGACCGACCCGGAGCACTCTGCCCTGATCGCGCAGATCCGGTCCCACGAGTGCGACGTCCGCGCGAGCTACCTGGAGATGGAGGGGCGCCTGTGTCCACGACCCTGAAGGCCCGCATGGTGCGGCTGGAGAACTGCTACCCCGACCTGAAGCCTGGTCCGGAGCGCATGAGCGACGAGGAGCTGGATGGCGTGATTGGCGTGCTGCGGCAGCTCGAAGCCGGCGAGACCGTTGATCCAACCCGGCTGGATTGGGCGACGGCCATCATGCAAAGGGAGCAGATGCTGTCATGAGGACCGGGCCCGCGGTCGGCTACGGCGTGCTGTGCCTCGTCGGCCCGGAACTGACGGCTGAGGAGTGGGAGGCTCGGTTCGTCACCGAGCATTGAGTGCGGCGTCATTTGTGAGCAGAGGCACGATCAGCAACGATTGCGCTTGGGTAGTAAAAACGAATTCAGCCCGTAGATGGAAATCGGCTATCAATCGAGAATGTTAGCTGTCACTGTCTTTGTGACGCTAGAATGCTACAACAAGCCGGATCCGCAACGGCAGGAGTTGAAATATTTTCCAAGTGGATGTGTTCCAAATGGCTTTCTCTTGAAACGAAGAAAGATATTTTCAGCGATTGGAGTCCTATGGTGCCGCGAAGTGTTCTCTTAGCGTCAAGTGTGTTGGGCTTGATGATCAGTTATATAGGTCCCTCCACTGCTATTGCCGCGTCGTGTTCGGAAATTGTCGAGGGAGGTCGACTTGGGCCGCCCGATTGGGCAAGTAGCTGGCCTTATGGAGATGCTTGTTACATCGATTTTCCAGGCGGTTATGCAAAAGAGCGTGAATTTTATGGATCAAAATGTCGTGCATTGGACGGGTTTGTTCATTTTTCGCCCGATCATGGTTCGGGAAAAAATACATGTGTTTATCGTCCAACGGCGCCGAAAACTGAAATCATTCCGACGCCTGGTCCCCGGCGTACCCCTGACATTCAATCTCAACCGCCGGCGTACGATCCGCCGCCACTAAGCAATTCTCCAACGAAGGTCGACTGCAGTTTGAATAAACAGGCTTCAGAAGACAAAATTAGAAAATATAACAATGCTTCTGCGGCCGGAGACTACAGGATAGTAACTATAGTTGCCGAAGAGTTAATGAGTGAATTGTCTAGATCTCCGACGCAGTGCAATGAAAGTATCAAGCCTGCGCTCGTAAAACTCAATTGCATGAAAAGCGTTAGCGAAACTCTATTGGCGACCGAAGATTTTGAAGTTGCAATTGCTGGAGTGGCAGTGAAAAATTTTTGCTCTGACAAGTACACTAACGCACATGTAGAAAAAGCGAAACAAAAAATAGATTATCATATGTCAAAAACTAGCTCGTCGGCGAGAAATAAACCGAACTCAATCATAAAAGATCCAAACAAGAAAAATGATGAGTATTATGCTGCGTACGCACACACTTTGAGTACGCAATACTATGGTATATCTTGGTGGGCAAAATCTGAGAAAGAAGCCGCAGATGAGGCTTTGAAAATGTGTCGATCTAGTTATGAAAATTCCGTTTCGGCCTCAAAGAGGAAAGACAATTGCTATCTGATACATACCGTGTTTCAGGGGTGCATTTCTTTCGCTATTTCTCGTAGCGGAAGATGGGGGTCCGGAGCAGGAAAAGACGGCTGGGTATCAAATCAGGTAGCAAGAGAAGCTTGTAACGCATACGGCTGCGAAGTCGAAAATCAAAGGAAGGTTTGTTCGTTTGGGTCAGACTCTACTTTGATTGTTGATGGAACGCCGACCTCAAAAAAATCGGGCATAGTTTTCGAATAAATACTCAGCATGCTGAACCAACCTTCGCCACTCCTGATGGCGAAGGGCATCTATGGCACGAAGTCCATGTCGCTGCACGCAGACCCCCTGCCCGAGTCACCCTTGAAGGCGTTGGCTCGACGGATGTACCCGAACACCGGTTGCGGATCCCTGTGGCCACTCTGGTCCATGATGCGGGCGAGATCGGCGCCCTGGGCACAGTGAGAGTGACGTCAACCTGTTGAGGGCTACAAAACGCTATTGAAGGCGCTTCGGCGACGGGGGGCAAGGCCCATGGGTAAGAGCGACATCGACAGGGACATCGCCATCCACGAAGAGATGCTCAAGCCCTTCAAGGGGCAGTTCTACCTTGAGCTTCCGCCCGATCCCCGCGTCATTGATCCGGCTCGTATTCGGGCGCTTCGAGAGCGGATCCTCTCGCCGTACAGCTACACGTGGCGAGACAGGGAGGCGAATTTTGAGATTGCCGAAGCAATTTTTGGGGCTCGAAGAGAAAGCAAACCCAGCAACGTCGTGTATCTAATCCCCTACAAGGTAGTGCGTGATGAGCATGGCTGCTCGCCGCTCCCATTCCAATCCGGCCCGGAGTTTAAGCTCTACCATTACGTGACCGTCGCCATCTCGACCCTGCCAGACTACCTTCAATCGATCGGTCCGGCCACGGGCCTGTTAGAGAAGTTGTTCCCTGGGTTCGGCTACGATTACCAGTGTCGGGTGGGGTACCAGAGGCTGCGCCTCGCCAAGGAGGATGACCTTGGGCCGTGGATCGAGTCTGATTACCAGCCCAAGATGCTCGTGGCAGCTGTGTTGGAGCGATTGGAACGGTACCCCGAACAAGTCCCGCAATGGCGGCGTCTTTGACCATACTTCATAAGAACCCGTTCCCTGAGCCGCTCTGGAAGGTGTTGGTCCTCCCGAAGCGTTCGGCATGTGCGCGAGGTCGGGCGAGCTCTCATGGTATGGCCGTCTAGCGACAGCGTTACTAGTCTGGTTGACCTTAGTCATCGTAATTGCCGAACGGAGTTTAATGAATAGATGCCGTTCGCAATTTTATTTATATAAAGACCAATAGCATCCCAGAAGACATCGTGTTATTAATAAATATCAGCCTCACGGCATCAGTTATCTTTCGCTGCGATCGTCCGACTGTTTTGCGGACGAGTTTTGCCGGATAAGCAATTTACCGTGCTTCCGTCAAATAATTGATATGGATCTGACTCCTGCTAGGGTCTTCCGGAACCGGAAGACAACCCATGCGCCTCGCCCTTTTCCTCGCGGCCTCCGTCGCCTGCCTCGCCACGACTCCTGCCGCCCTGGCGCAGTCCCCTTGGTCCCCCCTCAGGTACAAGGCGCCAGATGGTTACGTCTGGGACGCTCGCGGGGGTGTGTGGCGCAGTCCGCGCCCGGTCTTAGACAAAAGCACCGGGCGCTGGGAGTACCTAACGCGGCAGCCTTCCTCGACCGCGTGCTGCGATAAGACAGGGCTGTCATTCCCGATGGGCTCTGTGAACGAGGTCATTGGGGAGGCGGCACCCGCCCAACGGAAGCGCGCAGAGAGCAAGCCCCGCCAGAGCCTGCGCGCCAAGCTCAGGGAGCGCCTCGCGCGCGAGGTCGACGATACCGATTTTCAGATCGCCAGGGTTCGAGGGATGGAGGGCGTGCCCGAGGAGGCGAAGGCGGCCGTTATACGGGACTTGGAGAGAAAGCGTGCCGGGCGCGGTGGAGGGCGGCCCTCGGACGACGCCGATACGAGCGGGGGTTCGGCTACCAGCCTATACGGGCGCTTGGCCGGTCAGAGCGCGGATGAACTTGAGGGCACCGCCCGCAATCGACGCCACGATCCCTCAAGCGACATGACCTTCAGCGACGTGATGGGCGTTGTGGGCGGCGGGCTGGCAGCCGGTGCCGCCATTGGCAACAGCGTCCGCCAGGGACAGAGCTACCGTTCGGGGCCAGCCCCCGTGAGGACTCAGGTCCGCAGGGCGGCGCCTCCCGTCTACTCCGGGGGCGACAGGCCCACCCGCCAAAGCGACATCTCCGGCACCGGACAATAAGGAACTAGCCATGAAGCGCCACGCACTCCGTCTTCCCGTCGCTCTTGCGGTCGCCATCACCGCGCCCATCCTTTTCGGGGCGTGGTTCGCCGCGGAGACCCCCGAGTATAAGGACACCGCCACCCAGCAGGGCGGCGATTTCGGACGCGCACCGGCGACACGCGGTCCCGTCGGGCTAGTGATCACCAAGAACACGAACATGTCTGTCGAGAACCTGGAGGAGAACGTCCGACGAGGCGAGACCGTAATCATTAAGAACGGCGCCATGCTAGAGGATCTTGATCCAGTCTACATGCACGCTAGACTGCTGGCGGTCCTGAAGTCGAGGTATCCCAACGTGCGCCTTGTACCGACGGTGGCGGCCTCCGTCAGGTCGGGCAACGCCCTGACCGTGGAGACAGACGTCCGGACCGTTTTGGGAAAAGTCACCGGCCAGACGACCACTGTGGCCATTACTCTCGTCTTCAAGGACGCGAAGGGCCGCACGACCGGAAAGATCTCGGGACAGGGACAGGAGACGCTGGGCTACCCAGCGATGACCTACAAGCTTCAGGAAGCGGCTGACGGCGCTCTGGCGCAGGTTGCTGCTAAGCTCTAGGCATCTGCCTCATGGTCCGACATGCTTTCAGCGCCTCGACTTTCTGCGATCTATTGCGGGCGAACGACAGGGCATTGTGTGGTTGAAAGCCTGATTTCGGACAGCGCCGCTGCGGCGGTGCGGGGCACCGTCAGAGCGGCGCCTGCCCAAGCTTAACTATTCATTTACTACGTTTCGAAATCCTGCAACCGGAAGTTGAGGGGGCGAAGCGATGGTTGGCATTGTTCTCTGTTGTTGCGCGAGCCTGATCGCGGTCGCGGTCCTAGCGATCGTGCTTCAAGCTGAGACGGGCGTCCCAACGCTGGAGTGGGAGGACGCCGCGAAGGCCGCGACTATCTGATCGGCAAGAGCGGCGTCCCCAGAAGCCGGAAGGATGAGGGTCGCCGAGCTCCACCGGAGTCGTCTTTCGAGGGGACTTGAAGGCGTCGGCGCGTCAGATGTACCCGAGCACCGTGTGCGGATCGTCGAAGCCCAACGGGGTCGCGCTCGCAGTCCGTTAGCGCGCCTCGCTTCCTTGAGCGCTCCCGTTGCGTCTTGGATCTCGAGACGAACGCCCATGGGCCGTGGTGCCAGATTACCCAGCGTATCCGTCGTGCGAGACCCTCTCGCTAACGATCGCCATCTGTGCACGTTGCCACGTGGTAACGTTGTCATTCACCTCGGTTTAAGGCGTCGAAGTCGCGCCCATGCTGGCGCAGCACCATCCGAAGCCCTTCGATGTAGAGGTCGTGCGGCTTGCAGTCGGTGGCAGCCGCGATTTCCCGCAGTGCCTTGAACACCTTCGGGTGCGCATAGATCGAGGCGTGGGGCTTCTCGTATCGGACCCGGCGCTTGTACCCTTCTGGCCCAACCGGCTCGCTGACCATCGGTTCGTCTACCACGTTACCACGCGGTCGCGTTTCCACGTTGTCACGTTGCAACGCGACCGCGTCGTCACGTTGGCCCGTGATAGCGGGGTCGCGTGGTGCATCAACTGCAGGCGAAGGCGCCTGTGCGGCGAGCCGGGCTAGCTGGTCGTTAATGGAAGGGCGGGGTTTTTTGCTCATGCCTTCGCGCCTCCGAGCTGCGCCTTAATCCATTGCCAGAGCAGGCGAACCTCGACGGCGGCCTTACCCTTGGGAGCCAGTTCCGTGACGCCCTGCCCTGTCGTCATTGAGTCGAGGAAGTCCGAGCGCGTCGCGACCATCGATGGCGCCAGAGCCCCTGTGCTGACGAGGGCAGTCGCCGCATCGA
Source organism: Methylobacterium sp. 285MFTsu5.1 (assembly GCF_000383455.1). Classification (NCBI taxonomy): domain Bacteria; kingdom Pseudomonadati; phylum Pseudomonadota; class Alphaproteobacteria; order Hyphomicrobiales; family Methylobacteriaceae; genus Methylobacterium; species Methylobacterium sp. 285MFTsu5.1. Next base: position 42,708 of record NZ_KB911302.1, read on the forward strand.
GCGTTCGGGCCTGGGTCGTGGGGTTGCACTGGTTGAGCACGAAGGCGAACGGCCGCCCCAGGAGCCGCAGTTGCTCGACCGTCGGCCGCGCCGCCTCGACGTCCAGGATTGATGGCTTCACCGGCAGGAGGCAGAGGCTGGCCTCCCGTAGCACCAAGGCCACGTCAGGTCCGAAGCGGCCGGGCGTGTCGACGATCACGAGGGAGATCGCACCGGCATTCCGGATCTTGCCGAGCGTGCCGGCGAAGGCGGAAGGCTCAACCCGCTGTATGTCCAGGCCGATGGCCTCGCGCCGCTGCCCCCATCCTGCGAGCGACGCCTGCTGATCCGTGTCGAGGGCCGCGACGGTCTCACCATCCTGCATAGCCGCGACGGCGAGTGAGGCGGCGAGGGTGCTTTTGCCGGAACCACCTTTCTGTGTGGTCAGAGCCAGGACGCGCATCACAGGCCTGCCATCCCAGCGGGGTTCTGCTTGAAGAGCTGCCCTGACCGGATGTAGCCGCTCGTCGTGTCGAAGCGCTTGTGCCGGAGCTGTCGCTGGATCGCGTGACCGGGCGCGTCGTTCGCCGCGGCCGACGTCGCGAGCCCGGATCGGAGCGAGTGTCCGGCATAGGCCGCCGCGAACTGCCGCGCCTCCTCCGGCGAGTACCCGTCCGCGAGTGCCGCGGCCTCGACGGTGCGCTGTACGATCCGCGCGACAGCGCGATCGGTCACCGCCTCAGTGCCGATATGCCCATGCCTGTCGATCGGTCGAAAGGCCGGCCCCTCGGTCAGGTGGGCTGCATTAATCCACGCGCGATAGCTGCGCACCGGGCACGTCTCCATGTTCGAGCCATAGGGCACGCCTATCTCGGCGCCCTCCCCCGATTGATCGGTCTTGCTACGAGCGAGATGTACAACCAGACCGTCGGGCCGCTCCTCGACCCAAGCCGCACCATCTCTGCGAGCGACCTCCAGGCCGACTAGCTCGGATCGGCGCAGCGCGGCTGCGAAGCCGATTAGGATCAGCGCTCGATCCCGTCGGCCGGGTAGGGTGTCCGGCAGGATCGCGACGGCGCGCCGGAGATCCACCGTCATCAGGGGACGCTTCTTCACCGCCGGCTGACCGTGTGCCCGCTTAATGCCTCGCCACGTATCGCGGAACGCCGAGGAGGAGGTTTCCAGATCGAACCCCGCAGCGGCGTGCTGCTCGCGGATCGCAGCGAGACGACGTTGTAACGTGACAACTTTCAACGTGGTGGCGTGGTCGATGAGGTAGGCCAGCACAGCGGCCGGGGTTGCCGGCAGAGACGGTTCACCCCTCGCCGCGCACCAGGTCGCGAAGGCTCGCACGTCCGAGGCATAGGCCCGGCGCGTGTTCGCGGCCCGCGATTGATCCGCGTACTGGCGCGCCTGGTCGGCGAACGCCTGCAGCCCAGTTTGCGAGGGAAGGGCGACTTCGGTGCTCAAGGCTGAGGATCCTCAGCTAGTGGCTCGCCCTCATCGATCGCCGTGACGATCTGTTTCCGCACGAGCTTCAGCGCGGCTTGCACCGGGTCGGCCCAATCGGGGCGCTTGGCCTTCTCGAGAGCGTCGGCTGGCACGACGACGAAGAACCGGGTCCGGCCCCTCGAACGAGCATGCCAGAAGCCGCGCACCTCGACGCCATCCGCCACCGGCCGCGCCTTGACGATGAAATCCTGCCCGGCGTGCGAGAAGGCGAGGCGAGGCGGCGTCGATGGCATGCGTGAGTCTGGTGTCCGATAATCTCTTCTTATCGGACCTTAGCTCGGAACGCAGGAACTGGCAACGGGATCGCGCTACCACGTTGTAACGTGGTCACGTGACAAGGTCGATGGTGCTCCAGATTGTAGCGATGCTTGGCGCTGCGCCTCCGCTGACCGAAGCTGAGCTTGGGAGCGGAGCCGAGTTGACCGCAGCGTTCCCCGCGGCCGTGGCCACCATCACCGCTCCCGTCAGGAGCGAACATGGAACAGTACACCTCTGTCCTACCGTCCGACGCGACCGGCGAGGCTGACTTCCGCTCGATCTCGGCCAAGGCCATTCCGAACCACGAGAGGCTGAAGCTGTCGCCGCTCGACCCTGGGCCGGCGCCGATGCTGACCTGGGTCGAGACGCACCTACTGGTGGTCGATGACAGCTACCAGCGCGCGATGGGCAGCCTCGCGTGGCGCCACATCATCGCGATCGCCGACAACTTCGACTGGTCGAAGTTCACCCCGGTGATCGTCGCCCCGGTTGAGGGCGGCTTCTACGCCATAATCGACGGGCAGCACCGGACCACGGCCGCCTTCCTACACAACATCAAGAAAGTGCCTTGCTGCATCGTACAGGCGGACCGGGCCAAGCAGGCGGCGGCGTTCGCGGCGATCAACTCCAAGATCACGCGGTTTTACCAGAACAACATCTTCCATGCCGAGCTACAGGCCGGAAGTACCTTCGCGAAGCGAGTGGCGGAGGTGGCCGAGCGCGCGGGCGTGAAGATCCCGCGCAACAAGCTCTCGAAGAAGGACTCGCCGCCGAACGCCATCAATGCTGTGTCCTCGTTGAGAGCTGTCATCACGACCTATGGCGACGAAGTCACGATCTCGGCGCTCCAGTGCGTGACCGAGACTGGCGACAGCAATCCACACATGCTGAAGGGCGTCCTCATACGGGCACTCGCCGAGGTCCTGTCTCAGCGCCCCTTATGGCGCGAGTCCGGAGACGCGCTGTTCCGAGCCTTCGATGACATCGACTACCAGGAGCAGATCGACCTCGCCCATCAGGATGCGCGGGTCGGCGTGAGCACCCCGTTGAGCGCTTTGATCCGCCGGCTCGGAGCTTGGCTCGATGAGCGCGCGCTGCCAATTACCTCGTCCAAGATGGCTGTCGCTGCCGAGTAGTTGGCAGGCCGGGCGAGCCGTGATGATATGGCCGCCCGGCCAGAGCCTTAGTCTTCGGGACGAGGCTCAATCGTTCGTGGGCTGTGTTTAAGCGTGGAATAAGGACCCCGTTTTTGGGGTGATCGGCGTCCAAACGGGACCCCAGGACAACTCATCCAGACTGCCTCTCGTGTT
>NZ_KB911303.1:0-43538 GCF_000383455.1 Methylobacterium sp. 285MFTsu5.1
CGGGCCGGCGAGGTCGGTGAGCGTGAGGGCGGTGCCGCCGAGGTCGAGGGCGCCGGTGTTGGTCAGGCCGGTGAGCCCGGCGAGCGGGCCGGTGATCTGCACGAGGCCGGTGTTGGTGAGCGTGCCGTTGAACTGCCCGGACAGGCGGGCGACGCCGGTGTTGGTCAGGTCGGCGGTGAGGGTGCCGTCGCTGGCGACGAGGCCGGCGTTGCTGAGGCCGCCGGAGGCGGTGAGGCTGGCGCTCTGGGCGACGGCGACGAGGCCGGCATTGGCGAGGGGGCCGGCGAGGCTGTAGCTGCCGCCCGTGGTGACGGCGAGCGTCGCGCCGGCGGCGTTGGCGAAGGGGCCGCTGCTGGCCACGGATCCGGCGACGGCGAGCAGGCCGGCATTGTTGGCGATGGCGCCGTCGATGCGGCCGGCGCTGGCGAGCACGGTGCCGGCATTGGTCAGGCCGCCGCTGATCGTGCCGCTGGTGGCGAGGAGGCCGGTGTTGGCGACGCCGCCGCCGATGGCGCCGCTGTTGCTCAGGATGCCGCTGCTGATGACGCCGCCGGCGATCGCGCCGGTGTTGAGGGCGGTGCCGGTGTTGGTCAGCCCGCCCGCGAGGGTGCCGGCGTTGATCAGGCTGCCGCTGTTGGTCGCGCCGCCGCCGACGGTGCCGGTGTTGAGGGCCAGACCGGCATTGGCCAGCCCGCCCGCGACGGTGCCGGTGTTGAGGGCCAGACCGGCATTGGCGAGGCCGCCCGTGATGGTGCCGCTGTTGGCGAGGACGCCGAAGTTGCCGACGTTGCCGGAGACGAGGCCGGCATTGAGGAAGCTCGCCGCCGAGCCGACGAGAACGGGCGCGGTGAGGCTGCCGGTGGCGGTCAGGGCCAGGGTGCCGGTGCCGACCAGGGCGCCGCCCGTGAACGTGTTGGCGGCCGAGAGCACGGCGGTGCCGGGGCCGGTCTTGACGAGCACGCCCGGCTGGCTGCCGTCGTCGATCGGCCCCGCGAAGGTGGCGGTGCCGAGGTCGATCTGCAGGGTGCCGGGGCCGGCCAGCGTGATCGGGCGGGCGGTGGCGAAGCCGTCGGCCAGGACCTCGAGGGTGCCGCCGCCGAGGGTCAGGCCGGTGCCGGCGGCGCCGAGATTGGCGTCGCGGGAGACGGCCAGGGTACCGCCGAGGACGGCGGTGCCGCCGGCATAGGTGTTGGTACCGGCGAGTTCGAGTGTGCCGAGACCAACCTTGATCAGACCGCCGACGCCCGAGATGTCGTTGGCGAAGCGGCCGTAATAGGCTTGGCCATTGTAGGTGGTGTTGACCGTCCAAGTGGAGGTGAACTGACCCGGGCCGTCGATGGCCTTGCCGAGGTTGAGCAGGCCCCAGCCGTAGATGGCGTTCGGGGCGTTGGCGGGCCCGTCACCGAGATGGGTGGCGGTTGTGAACATGGTCTGGGCGATCTGCGGCGCCGTCAGGAACGGGAACGCCTGACGCAATACGGCCGCAGCACCGGCCACGTGCGGCGCGGCCATTGAGGTGCCTTGCAGAGGCCCATAGTTTGAACCATTGAGAATTTTATTGTTGTTGGCGTCGAAGCCGCTGTAGCCCTGTCCGACCTGCACGGTTGAATAGATATTGACGCCCGGTGCCGCGATGCACCACGCTGCCGTAACACCGCACCAGTTGCTGAAATTGGCGATCTTCTTGTTTTCGTTGACTGCGACTACTGAAACGATAAAGCCGTCCAGCTTCGAAAAATCAATTTTGCTTTGGTCGACGGGGCCGGTCGGCGCATAGTCGGGGCTGGGATCGCCATTAGGGTCAGTCCCGTAGGTGGTATAAAATTGGTAGAGACCGCTATTCGCATTCGCTGGCTTGATGAATGGATAGAATGCGGCGCCGCTCGGGTTTTGAGTTACATCGGGTTGACTTCTTCGATCGTTGCCTGCGGCAAAGACCATGAGCATGTCTGACTGTGCGGCCCCAAGAAGCGCACTGGCCTCTCTTTCATCTGATATCTCGAATTCTTGAATTGACATTCTTCTATAGTTAGGATTTAAAAATCCATCGACGATCGGAGAAGAGGTCGTCGGTCCATAACTGCCATTCAAGACCCGGGCGCCGCTTTGAGTTGCTGCCTCCACTGCAGAGATTGTATTGCGTAAATTGAATAACGCCAATATCTTGCTGTCGAAACCGACCCCCATCATCCCGACGCCATCACGGGCAGCCGCAACTGTACCAGCCACATGGGTTCCATGACTGGATGCAGTGTCCGTATCGAATATAAGGGTTTGATTTAGTCCGGGAATAAAATTTCTTGATTGCTGAGAGATCCGTCCTCGGAATTCTGGATTCGTGGGGTCGATCCCGGAGTCAATCACGGCAACCAATACGCCTAGACCGGTGAAGCCTCGGGCGTAAGCGGTGGCGGCATTAATCGCAGACAAGCCCCAGTCGGCTCTGTATTCGGGCGTGTCGAACTGCGCCGCGGTCAGGGGAACGCCAAAAGCATCGAACGTCGAAGGCGAGCGCGCCGGCACGGTCTGCGCCGCAACAGGTCCGAGAGCCAGCGTGAGGGTGGCGAGCGAGCTGCCGACCAGCAATCCGAGCCGTACGGGGCCGCGCCGCCGGGTTCCGGCGCGCGCGCCCCGGCTCGGATCACAGGATCCGGTCACACGCTCTACATCGCTATACTGTTGGACCACCAGACTGACCCCCGTCATGCCTGCCGCAAGCTTTGCACGGGGGTTAGGAAATGCGGCTTTAACGGACTATCACATCGCGGCCACACCCGGCGCCGCGCGCGACGTCCTGAAACGGGGATCCCCCTTTCTGGGACGGATGGAACCACACCGCCGGCTCGCGGGTCACGTTGATCGGACGTTGCGCCGGGGGCGGTCCGGTCGGGCGGCCCCCGCGTCGAATCGCACGCCGCCCGGGCAAACGACAGTGTACAGCCGCTCGGGTCGGCGGGAGACAGGAGGACTGTCCGGGTGGACGCGGCTAACGTGCGGGACGACCGGACCGCGTTGCCACGCGTCACCTTGGGACAGGCCCCCGTTCTTCATCGGTCGCGCGAACAGCAGGTGTCAGGCTCTACGTATGTCTTCCGAGGAGAGAAACCACGACCTGGACGCGGCACCGGCCGGGGGGGAGGCGCCGGGCGGCGAGATCGCCTGCCTGCGGTTCGAGCCGCCCGGGGATCCCGCGGCGCTGGGGCGGGCGTGGCAGGACCATCTCGCGCCCATCTTCGACGTGAGCTTCCGCCCGGAGACCGATCTCACCGTCCCGATCGCGATGCGCAGCTACCATCTCGGCGACCTGCTGGTCGGCGACGTGGTGGCGCCGGCCCACACCCTCGTGCGGACGCGGGAGATGATCGGCCAGCAGGGCCTCGACCACATCCTGCTCCAGTTCTACCGGCGGGGGCAGAGCCGCGTGGAGACCGAGCAGGGCACCGGCCCCGTGAACGAGGTGCAGTGCATCGTCTTCGACCTCGCCCAGCCCGTGCGCATCGTGGCGGCTGCCGTCGACGCCACGAACGTCGTGATCCCCCGCGCCCTGCTGGAGAAGCAGGGCTGCCACCCCGACGCCCTGCACGGGCGCCCCCTCGACCACGACGGCGACCCGTTCGGGCGGCTGGTCCATAATTTCGTCGCCAACGTCGTCGCCTGCGGCGACCTCCTCGACCGCCGCGAGGCCCTGGCGGCCTCGGCGGCGATCACCCAGCTCTGCGCCAGCTGGCTGCGCGGGCAGGAGGAGGGGCGCCCCTCCCAGCACCAGGACATCCGGATCCGCGTCCGCCGCCTCGTCGAGGCGGAACTCGGCAACCCGAAGCTGACGCCCGCCCTGATCGCGACCCGGCTCGGCCTGTCGCGCTCGACCCTGTACCGGCTGTTCGCCCCCAACGGCATCGTGGCGTATATCCGCGACCGCCGCCTCATGGCGGCGATGCGGATGCTCGTGCGCGACGATGCCCCCAAACCCCTGCGCATCTCGCAGGTCGCCTTCGCGGTCGGTTTCTCGGACGAGCGGACCTTCCGGCGGGCGTTCAAGCGCCGGTTCGGCTTCATCCCGAGCGACGCGTCCCAGCGCCTGGAGACCGGCCCCGAACCCGCGCCCGGCGCCGTCCTGCGCAACTGGATCGAGAGCCTCTGACGTGCCGCGCCGGTCCGCCGGCCGGCGGCGCGCCGGCGCCGCGGGCGTCCTGTCCCTCTGCCTGTGCCTCTCCCTGTGCTGCGCGGCCGCCGCGCCGCTCGCCCCGGGCCCCGTCCAGGCCGAGACCCGGGAGGCGGCGCCCGCGCTCCGCACCGGCGAGCCCGAGACGTGGCGGGTCGCGACCCATCCGGTGCCGCCCCTGGTCATGGACGAGGACGGCCGGCTGCGCGGGTTCAGCATCGATCTCTGGAACGCCATCGCGCGGGATCTCGGCGTCCGGACGGCCTACCTGCGCGTCGACGACCTGCCGGCGCTGTTCGCGGCGGTCTCGGACGGGCGCGCGGACCTCGCCATCGCGGCGGTGTCGATCACCGCGGAGCGCGAGCGGCGTTTCGACTTCTCCGTCACGATGCTGGAGACCGGCCTGCGCATCGCCGTCCGGTCGGAGCCGGACGCGACCGGCTCGGCCACCGCGCGGGCTCTCCAGGCGCTCCTGAGCGACGCCGCCTTCCTGCAGGTCCTGCTGGGGCTCGCCGCCCTGATCCTGGCGGTGGCGGCCCTGGTCTGGTGGCTCGAGCGGCGCCACCCCGGCGGCATGGCGGCGCGCTCGGGACCGGCGCGCGGCTTCGCCCACGTCGTCTGGTGGGCCCTGAGCAGCCTCGCCGCCCAGGCGGAGGAGATGCCGCGCAGCCCGCTGGCGCGGGCCGTCACGGTGCTCTGGCTGTTCACCTGCATCGCCCTGGTGGCGTGGTTCACCGCGGGCCTGACCAGCACGGCGACCGTGGAGCGCCTGCGCGGCGCGATCAACGGCCCGCAGGACCTGCCGGGCAAGCGGGTGGGCACGGTCGCCGACACGACCTCGGTCGCCTACCTGGCGGACCATTTCGCCACGCCGGTGGGCTTCGCGACCCTGGAGGAGGCCTGCGCGGCGCTGCAGGCCGGCACGGTCGCGGCGGTGGTCTACGATGCCCCCGCGCTCAGCTACTACGCGACCCGGCCCGGCCACGACGCCCTGCGCCTGGTCGGCACCGCGTTCAACCGGCAATCCTACGGCATCCTGTTCCCGGCCAACGATCCCCGGCGCAAGCGCGTCAACCAGGCCCTGCTGGGCCTGCGGGAGGACGGCCGCTACGACGAGATCTACGGCCGCTGGTTCGGCTCCGAGAGCGGCGAGTCCCAGGGGCGCTGATCAGGGCCGCCGAGGCGCGCCGCGATAGGCCTCGGCCGGGTGGCGGGCGGGCAGCCGGTCCCCTTGGCCGAACAGCTTCGCCCGCAGCGAGCCCTCGGCGTAGGCGGTCTTGTAGAGGCCGCGGTCCTGCAGTTCCGGGATCACGAGGTCGATGAAGTCCGAGAAACTCTCCGGCACGACGATCCGGCTGAGGTTGAACCCGTCGACCTCGCCCTCCGCGATCCAGGCCTGGAGTTCGTCGGCGATCGTCACGGCGTCGCCGGTGAGCACCGCGTAGCGGCCGCCGAGCTGCAACTCGGCGAGGAGGTCGCGCTTCGTCAGTCCGCGCCTGGCCGCCGCCGCGGTGGCCGACTGGATGGCGTTGCCCGGCGCGTAGGGGATCGGCTCGTCGAGGCCGTAGCGGGCGAAGTCGATCCCCGTGGAGGCGGAGAAATGCGCGAGGCCCGCCTCCGGGCTCGCGTAGGACAGGTACTCGTCGCGCTTGGCCTCGGCCTCCGCCCGGGTCCGCCCGGGGATCACCGCGAGGCCGACGAACACCTTCACGTCGTCGGGCTCCCGGCCGGCCGCGACCGCCTCGGCCCGGATGGCGCGGACGGAGTCGCGGGCGGTGGCCGGGTCGCGGGCCGAGATGAACACGCACTCGGCGTGGCGGCCCGCGAAGGCGCGGCCGCGGCCCGAGGCGCCGGCCTGGTAGAGCACCGGCGTGCGCTGGCGCGACGGCTCCGACAGGTGGTAGCCCTCGACCGCGAAGAACTCGCCCCGGTGGACGACCTTGCGGATATGGGCGGGATCGCTGAACACCCGGGCCGCCCGGTCGCGGCGCACGGCCGCGTCGTCCCAGCTGCCCTCCCAGAGCCGGTAGAGCACCTCCAGATACTCGTCGGCGTAGTCGTAGCGCCGGTCGTGCGCCGGCAACGCGCCGCCGCTCTGGCCGCGGTGGGCGCTGTCGAGGTAGCCGGTGACGACGTTCCAGCCGATCCGGCCGCCCGTCAGGTGGTCGAGGGTCGAGAGGCGCCGGGCGAAGGTGTAGGGCGCCTCCTGGTGGACGTTGATCGTCACCCCGAAGCCGAGATGCTCGGTCACCGCCGCCATGGCGGAGATCATCACGGTCGGGTCGTTGACCGGGAGCTGCACGGCCTCCCGGGCGGTCACGTCGATGCCGCCGCCGTAGACGTCGTAGACGCCGATGATGTCGGCGATGAACAGGCCGTCGAACAGGCCGCGCTCCAGGAGCTTCGCCTGCTCGGTCCAGTAGGACAGCGTGTTGTAATCGGCCGAGCGGTCGCGCGGGTGGGTCCAGAGCCCGTGGTTGATGTGGCCCGCGCAGGTCATGTTGAAGGCGTTCAGCAGGATCTGCTTCGTCGCGGCGGCCATCAGAGCGCTCCGTGCCGGGGCGGCTGCCGGCCGTCGAGGTGGTAGGCGCCGATCCAGTGGTACTTCCAGCGCACCGGATCGTGCAGGGTGTGGGTGCGGACGTCGCGCCAGTAGCGGTCGAGCGCCTCGGCCCGGTCGGTGGCCGAGGTGCCGCCGAGCTCGACGAGCTTGTTGGCCGCGAGCAGGCCGGCCCGGTGGCTCGCCGCCCGGGCCTCGGCCACCGCCACGGAGGCCGCCGCGACGCTGTCGGCGTCGGGGGCTTCCTGCGCGGCGTCCACGTAGCGGCCGGCCCGCGCCAGCAGGGCGTCGGCCGCCGCGAGGCGCACCTGGACGTCGCCCAGCGCGTGGAGGGTCAGGGGATCCTCGCTCGCCCGCGCGACCCCGGAATCGATCCACGGCCGGGCGCGGTCGCGCACGAAGGGCAAGGTCGCCGCGAAGGCGCCCGCGCCGATGCCGAGATCGATCCCGGCGTGCAGGATCTGCGCGAAGGGGCCGAGGGCGGTGGGCCGCTCCAGCGAGGCCTGGAACGGCACCACCCAGTCGGGCTCCACGGCGACGCGGTCGAACAGGACCGAGCCCGAGCCGGTGAGCCGCTGCCCGAACCCGTCCCAGTCGTCGACCAGGGTCACGCCCGGCGCGTCCCGGGGGACGAAGACGAGGTAGGTGACCGCCCGGCCGTCCTCCTCGGCATTGGCCAGGGTGGGGATGCGGTGGGCGTAGAGCGAGCCGGTGCAGTAGTCTTTGCGGCCCTCGACAGTCCAGCCAGCCGGGTCGCGCACGAGGCGGGTGCGGCGGGTGTGGTCGCGCGCGCCGGTCTCGGCGAGCGCGTTGCCGAAGCGCTCGCCCGCCAGGACGCGGCCGTAGAGGGCGCGCTTCTGGGCCTCGGTGCCGCCGTTGCGGAGCACCTCCAGGGCGTAGAAATGGTTCTGCGGGATCTGGCCGAGGGAGCCGTCCGCCGCGGCGATCCGGGCGATCACCTGGGCGACCGTGGCGCTGTCGAGGCCGGGGCCGCCGTATTTCCTCGGCACCGTGATCGCCCAGAGGCCGGATTCGGTGAAGCGCGCGATCTCGGCGAGCGGCAGGCGGCGCTCCAGGTCGCGCTCGGCGGCGGCCTCGGCGAAGGCCTCCGCCAGCCGGTCGGCGACGGCGAGCGCCGCGGCGGCGTCCGGAAGGACCGGCACCGGGCGCGGCGGCGCGGGTGCCTGCGTGAAGGCGGTCTCGTGGGGCTGGAGCGGCATCGCCCGGTCCTCAGTTCCACTGGTGCCGGGCGGGCAGCACGCCGTTCAGGGCGTGGTTCCCGAGGAGGTGGTACTTCCACCGCACGGGGTCGTGCAGGGTGTGGACCCGGGCGTCGCGCCAGTACCGGCCGAGATTGTACCCGTCGCGGGTCGCCGAGGCGCCGGCGAGCTCGAGCAGCCGCTCGGAGGCCTCCAGGGCCGCCTCGGTGGTGAGGATCTTGGCCTGCGCCACCGCCACCGAAGCCTCGGCCGCGCTCTGGGCGGTGACGGGGGCCGCGGCGATCCGGTCGAGCGCCCGTCCGGCCCGGGCCAGGACCTCCTCGGCGGCGTGCAGGTCGACGGTGAGCCGCCCGACCTCGCCGAGGATGTGGGGATCCTCCGCGACGGTCTCGGCGGTGAAGGGATAGGGCCGGGTCCGGGTGCGCAGGAAGTCGAGGGCGGCGGCGGCCGCGCCCCGGGCGAGCCCGGCGTCGATCGCCGCGTGGATCAGCTGCGAGACCGGCCCGAACAGGCCCGGGCGCCCGGCGAGGGGCGCGAGGTCGATCGTCAGCTCCGCCTCGACCGGGGCCTGCGCGAAGATCACGCTGCCGCTCGCCGTGGTGCGCTGGCCGAAGCCCTGCCAGTCGTCCACCACCCGCACGCCGGGGGCGTCCCGGCGCACGAAGACCAGGAGCGGCCCGCCGTCGGGGCCGACCGCGCGCGTCGGGATCCAGTGGGCGAAGAGCGCGCCCGTGGAGTAGAAGCGCGTGCCGCTGAGCCGCGGGCCCTCCGGCCCGGCGGTCAGCCGCGTGTCCACGCCGGTGATCGCCTTGCCGTTGCGGGCGGGGCCGGCATTGCCGATCCGGTGGCCGGCGAGCACGTCCCGGTAGATCCGCGCCTGCTGGGCGGGGCTGGCGGTGGCCGCGACCAGCGCCAGGACGCCGAACTGGTTCTGGGGAATCTGCGCCGCCGAGCCGTCGGCGGCGGCGAGGATCGCGAAGACCTCCGCGAGCGTCGCGTGCGAGACCCCGGCGCCGCCGTGTTCGCGCGGCACCGTGATGCCGCCGAGCCCGCTCTCCGTGAAGGCCGCGATCTCCGCCCAGGGCAGGCGCCGGTCGCGGTCGCGCTCGGCCGCGCCCGCCGCGAAGATCCGGGCCACGGCCCGCGCGGCCGCGATCGCCTCGGCGTCCGAGCGGATCCGGTGCGGCGGCGCCGGCGGCGGCGGCAGCCGATCTTCGACCGGGTCGGTGACGGGATCGTCCAGGTGCAGGCTCATACGGTTTCCGGTTGACCGCTCGGGTTGGGACGTCCCGCCGTCATCGCGAGCGCTGCGAAGCGCCCCGGGGCCGCGCGCGGTCGGAAGACGCGGCGCTGCCTGGATCGCTTCGCTCCGCGCGCGCGGACGGCGATGTCGAGGTCGTCGACCGGGGACGATCCATGGCTGCAGGCTCCCGGTCGGATCGCCCAGATCGGACGGTTTCGCTCAGCGGGCCCGGAGCCGCCGCACCGCGGTGTCGCCCGCGAACTGGACCGCGCACACGAGGGCGATCAGGATCGCGATCACCACCACCATCACGGTGGTGTCGAAGCGCTGGTAGCCGTACCGGATGGCGACGTCCCCGAGCCCGCCCGCGCCCACCGCGCCGGCCATCGCGGAGGCGCCGATCATCGCCACCACCGTGATGGTGAAGCCGGCCACGATGCCCGGCAGCGCCTCGGGCAGGAGCACGTGGGCGAGGATGTGCCGGCGCCGGCAGCCGATGGACTGGGCGGCCTCGATCAGGCCCGCATCCACCTCCCGCAGCGAGACCTCGGCGATTCGGGCGAAGAACGGGGTCGCGCTCACCGAGAGCGGCACGATCGCCGCCCAGACGCCGATCGTGGTGCCGGCCACCAGCCGGGTGAACGGGATCAGCGCCACCAGCAGCACGATGAAGGGCACGGCCCGGAAGCCGTTGACCACGGTCCCGACCACCCGGTGGGCCGTCGGCGCCGCGAAGATGCCGCCGGGCCCGGAGGTGACGAGGAACAGCGCCAGGGGAATGCCGGCGACCACGGCGATCCCGGCCGAGACCCCGACCATGAGCGCGGTGTCGAGGAAGGCCTGCCAGAGGCGTTCGATCATCTGCGGCGACATGGCGGGCCTCCGGGTTCGGGGTGCAGGGGCGGCGGTGCAGCGGTCGGGGTATCGGGGGAGGAGCAGTCCCGCATCGTCTCACCCCTCCGCCGGGTCGGCGGGGACGTAGCCGACCCGCTCCACGTCGCCGCCGAGCGTCCGCAGCCGCGCCTCCGCGCCCGGGTCCTCGGCCGGGACGGCCACCAGCATCCGGCCGACCGCGTGGCCCTGGATCCGCTCGATGCCCGCCTGGAGCAGGCGCACCGGCGCCCCGGCCCCCGCGAGGCCCGACAGATCCGGCGCGGCCCGGCCCGAGCAGGTGATCCGCAGGATCGCCCAGCCGCCCGGCGCGGGCCGCGGCTGCAGCCGGGCCGCCAGATCCGGCGGCAGGCCGCGGGTCAGGGGTTCGAGCAGCGCCCGGGTGGTCGGGTGCTCGGGCGCCCCGAACACGCGCCAGACCGGCCCGGTCTCGACGACCCGGCCGCCCTCCAGCACCACCACGTCGCTGCAGATCTCGCGGATCACGCTCATCTCGTGGGTGATCAGGACGATGGTGATCCCGAGCCGCCGGTTGATGTCGCGCAGCAGGTCGAGGATCGCCAGCGTCGTCTCCGGGTCGAGGGCGGAGGTCGCCTCGTCGCAGAGCAGGATCTCCGGATCGCTCACGAGCGCCCGGGCGATGCCGACCCGCTGCTTCTGGCCCCCGGAGAGCCGCGACGGGTAGGTGTCGGCCTTGTCCTCCAGGCCGACGAGGCGCAGGGCCTCCGCGACCCGCGGGCCGATCGCGTGCCGCGGGACGCCCGCGACCGTGAGCGGCAGCGCCACGTTCTGCCGGACGGTCTTGGCCGCCAGCAGGTTGAAGTGCTGGAAGATCATGCCGATGCGCCGGCGCAGGGCGACGAGCCCGTCGGTGTCGAGGGCGTCGATCGGGGCGCCGTCGACCAGGACCCGGCCCGAACTCGGCGCCTCCAGCCGGTTGACCGTGCGCAGGAGGCTCGACTTGCCCGCCCCCGAGCGGCCGATGATGCCGAAGATCGCGCCGGCGGGGATCGCGAGGTCCACCCGGTCGAGCGCCTGCACCGGCCCGGCGGCCGAGCGGTAGGTCTTCGAGACGGACTCGAACCGCACCGTGCCGGTCTCCCGGTCGGCCTCGCTGCCGGGCGCGGCGGCCGGGGTCCGGGCGGCGGTCGCGGCGCCCGGGCTCGTCCGCCCGGCCGCGGCCGGCGTGCCCGGATCGCGCAGGCTGTCGAAGATCAGGCCGACCATCAGTTCTGCCACGCCAGCAGGTACAGCTTGTCGCTGTTGGCGAAGGACTTGCGGATCTGCTGTTTCACGGCCTCCGAGTTCTGGAAGAGCGTCACGAATTTCCGGATCACGGGGTCCTCCTTGCGGGCGGCCTTGGTGACGAAGCTCACGGCGAAGCGCCGGTCCTCGATACCGGAATAGATCAATCCGCTGGTCGGGTCGAAACTGCCGGCCGCCACGATGAAGTGCGGGTAGCCCAGGGCGAGGTCGACGTCGCCGGTGATCCGCGCGAGCTGCGGCCCCTCGACCTCGGTGAACCGCAGCGTCTTCGGGTTCTCGACGATGTCGTCGAGGGTGCCGAGGAAGCCGACACCGTCCCTCAGCGTGATCAGCCCGGCCTTCTGGAGGAGCAGCAGGCCGCGGCCCTGGTTCACCGGGTCGTTGGCGATCGCCACCGTGCCGCCCGCCGGGATCTGGTCGAAGCTCTTATGCTTCAGGGAGTACAGGCCGATATTGGACAGGATCCCGAGCCCGACGATGTCGAACGCGTAGCCCTTCTGTTTGGCGGCGTTCTCCATGAAGGGGCGGTGCTGGAAGAAGTTCACGTCGATGTCGCCGGCGTCGAGGGCGACGTTGGGCGTCGTCCAGTCGCTGAACTCGACCACCTTGACGTCGAGGCCCTCGGCCTTGGCCTCCCGGGCCGCGACCGTGACGGCGTCGCCGTAGGCCCCGGGCACGACGCCGACCCGGAGGGTCTCCGCCCCGGCCGGCAGAGCCCCGAGGCTGAGCGCCGCGACGGCGAGGACACGCAGGAACTTCATCGGGCGGGAACTCTGATCAGGATGAACGGGGGCAAGTCCGGCTGCCGGGCCGCGATGGTTCGCGCCGCATCCGAAGGCATGCGGACACGATCCATCAAATCGACAGGCGCCGTCTCACGTGGATGATTGTCTCGTGTCAGGTTTAGATCAGCGCGGCCCGCCCCGAAATTCTAAAGATCGTCGTTCGACGACACGAACGATCTCCCGATACCCCTGAACCGGAGAGGCGCATGCTGCGCCCCCGCTGGGCTCCTCTCCGGCCCCGCTCCGTCCCCGCGCGCGGTCCCGCGGGCGGTCCGGTCGCGGGGACGTGGCGCGGCGCCCGGGCAGGTCCCGGTCGGCCGGACCGGCCGGCCGGACCGAGCGCCGAATACAGGTCGGTCCGGCGGGCGGGGCGTCGGAACAAGCCTTGTCGGATCGGAATGAACCTGCGATTATCCAGTCATCGCAACGGCTTAGTGAAGATCATGCTCTTCCGCGAGCACTCCGCGAACGAAACCTTCTCCCCCATCCTCGATCCGGGGGATGAGCCTTCCCGGGTCGCGGAGATACCCCGCCGCCCGGTCCCCGAGGCCTGGTCCGGCCTCGCCGCGCCGGCCCTCGCCCCGGGCGACGAGGTGGTGTTCGACCGGCTCGACCTCGCCGAGATCCTCGGGATCTGGCGCCATGCCCGCGGCCGGGTCGTGGGGCTCCACCGCCCGTGGGGCGCGGCCGCCACCGTGGACGTGCAGTTCGAGGGACACGAGACCCTGGAACGCTACCTGCCGGACCTGTTCCGGCGCGTGCACTGAGGCGCGCCGACAGGCCCGCCGGCCGGCGGAGTCATTGGCTGACCCCGGGCTGACCCCGGGCTGACCCCAGGCTGACCCCGGGCTGACCTTGCGCCGACATCGCCCGGATCTGTCGGCTGAGAGGACAGCGAGTGTCTGTTTTCACGACACTTCGCGGCGCCGGACACGGATCGGGCCCGCGCTCACGAAAATGTAGGGCCCCACCGGCGCGCGTCTCCCCCCGGGGCCGGAACCCCGCCGGCTCCGAAACGTCGGGCCGGTCGCGACCACCGCGGCCGATCTCCCGGCCGGGGCGGACGGGCCTGTCCGGGGGGCACGATGGCTCAGGGAAACCACAGACGGCGCGCGGGCGCGCCATGACGGCGAGCCACGGCGTGTTCGCCTTCGCGCATATCGGCGACCTGCATCTCGAGCGGGCCTCCGACCCCCACGCCGCCGACCTGCGGGCGATGCTCGCCGAGGTGGCGGGGCTGCACCGACACGGTCTCCTCGACTTCGTCTACATCCCCGGCGACCTCGCCGAGGACGGGCGGGCGGAGCAGTACGCGGTCCTGCGCGAGGCCCTGGACCGGCACCCGGACCTGCCGGTGCGCCTGATCGCCGGCGACCACGACCGCCAGCACGGCACGATGGCGGATTTCGACGCCCTGTTCGCCGCGGTCGCGGGCAGCCCGCGCGGCGGCGGCCACGCGGCGCGGCGCCACGACCTGCCGCGCCCGCGCGACCCCGTCTCGGTGACGCATTACTACTTCGCCGAGACCTGGGCGGGCGTGCGCTGCCTGTTCCTCGACATGGTCAGCCCCGGCTACGGCCAGAAGGGCTTCGGCCTCGATTTTCGCCTCGGCCCCCACCAGCTCGCGTGGCTCGGCGAGGAGCTGGCCCGGGCCGAGCGGGAGGGCCAGCCCTGCGCGGTCTTCGCCCACACCTACCCGGACGACCTCTGCGTGCCCGACGAGCGGGCGGCGCTCGCCGGCCTGATCCGCCACTACGGCGTCCGCCTCGTCGAGATGGGCCACACCCACTACAACGAGCTCGCCCCGGACGGGCGCACCCTCTACGCCGCGGCCCGCTCGGTCGGCCAGAACGAGGACGGCTCGGTCGGCTACGCGGTCGCGGCGATCGACGGGCCGGTCGCGAGCTGGCGGTTCAAGCCCCTCGACCGGGCGCTGCCCTTCGTGATGATCACGAGCCCCGCCGACCGGCGCCTCGCCACGGCGCCCCTCGACGCCGCCGACGGCACGGTCTCCGTGCGCGCCCTCGTCCTGTCGGACCGGCCGCAGGACACGTGGCGCTGTCACCTGCGCGTCGACGGCGGCCCGGCCCACCCGATGGTGCCGGACGGCCCCCGGACGGTCCACGCCCGCATCCCCTGGCGGGACGGCGCGCGCCGCCTCGCCGTCACGGTCGCGGACGGCACCGGCCACACCGACACCGAGGTGATCGAGCCCGTGGACCGGAGCTTCGTGCCGCCGCCCGCGCACGAGCGGCCCGGCAGCGACGCGTTCCGCCTGCCGGCCTGGCCCGAGAAGGGGCTCCGGGGCGACCAGCTCGGGCCGAACCGCAACGGCCGGCACTGGTAGCCGGTCCCGCCCGAATCGCGGCACACCGCACCGCACGATCGATCCACCCCACCAGAGGACCACCGCAACCGATGGGCGCGCTGACGCTGACCCCCAACATCGCGACCTGGACGATCGCCGCCCTCGCGACCCTCGGCGTCATCCTGCGGCCGTTCGCGTGGCCGGAGGCGATCTGGGCCGTGCTCGGGGCCGGCGCCCTCGTGGCCCTCGGCCTGCTCGCCCCCGCCACCGCCTGGGACGGCGTGCTGAAGGGGACCGACGTCTACCTGTTCCTCGTCGGCATGATGCTGATGTCGGAGGTGGCCCGGAAGGAGGGCCTGTTCGACTGGCTCGCCTCGATCGCCGTGCGCGCCGCCAGGGGCTCGGCGACCCGGCTGTTCACCCTCGTGTACCTCGTCGGCACCGTCGTCACGGTGTTCCTGTCCAACGACGCCTGCGCGGTGGTGCTGACACCCGCCGTCTACGCGGCCACCAAGGCCGCCAAGGTGGAGAACCCCCTCCCCTACCTGTTCATCTGCGCCTTCATCGCCAACGCGGCGAGCTTCGTGCTGCCGATCTCGAACCCGGCCAACCTCGTGGTCTTCGCCGAGCACATGCCGCCGCTGGTGCGCTGGCTCGGCCTGTTCGCCCTGCCCTCGCTGCTGGCCATCGCGACGACCTACGCGGTGCTGCGGCTGACCCAGGCGAAGACCCTGCGCGGGCAGGAGGTCGCCACCGACGTCGAGGCTGTGCCACTGTCCCGCACCGGCCTCGTGGCGGGGATCGGCATCGTGGCGACCGGCGGCGTGCTGATCGCGGCTTCCGCGCTCGGCCTCGACCTCGGCCTGCCCACCTTCGTGGCCGGGCTCGCCACCACGATCGTCGTGCTGCTCCTCAAGCGCGGCGGCCTCGTCGAGGTGGCCAAGGACGTGTCGTGGAGCGTGCTGCCGCTGGTGGCCGGGCTGTTCGTCCTCGTGGAGGCCCTGGAGAAGACCGGCGTCCTGGCGATGCTGGCGGACCTCCTCAAGGGCTACGCCCACGCCGCCCCGGAGGCCACCGCCTGGGGGGCGGGCGGCCTCGTCGCGGTGCTGTGCAACCTCGTCAACAACCTGCCGGCCGGGCTGATCGCGGGCGCCGCGGTCCAGACCGCCCACGTGCCCGAGAAGGTGGCGGGCGCGATCCTGATCGGCGTCGATCTCGGGCCGAACCTGTCGGTGACGGGCTCGCTCGCCACGATCCTCTGGCTGACCGCCATCCGCCGCGAGGGCCAGGATGTCGGCGCCTGGACCTTCCTCAAGCTCGGCCTGCTGGTGATGCCGCCGGCCCTCGCGCTGGCGCTCGCTGGCCTGCTCCTCGTCTGACCCTCCCTCCCCGCAAACCCGAAGGTCCGCGCGCGTGACGGCTGCCCTCCTCTATCCCTTCATCCTGGTGGCGGGCGCGCTGCAGGCGATCGGCAATGCCATGAACGCGCAGCTGCGCGGCCGCATGGTCAATCCGTGGCTCGCCGCGACGGTGTCGTTCCTGCCGATCGTCTTCGTGTTCACGACCCTGTTCCTCACGATGCCGACGCCGCTGCCGAGCCTCGACTCCCTGGGCAAGATGCCCTGGTACGCGCCCCTCGGAGGCTTGGCCGGCGCGGTCGCGGTGTTCGGCGGCCTCGCCTTCATCGACAAGGTCGGCGCCGGGCCGTTCAACGGCCTGACGCTCACCGCCAACATCCTCACCTCCCTGGCGATGGACGCGCTCGGCCTGTTCGGCCTGCAGGCGGCGGGCTTCAAGCCGATGCCCTGGCTCGGCGGCCTGCTGATGGCGGTGGGCGTCACCTTCATCGCGCGCTCGGGCGGCAAGAGCGACGGCGGCGGCTCGGGGGTCGGCGGCAAGCTGCTCTACCCGTTCATCCTCGTGGCCGGCGCCCTGATGGCGATCGGCGTGGTGTGGAACGCGCAGCTCCGCGGCGCCCTGGAGAATCCCTGGCTCGCCGCGACGGTGTCGTTCGTGCCGGTCGTGTTCGTGTTCGCGCTGATGTTCCTGCTGCGGCCGTCGCCGCTGCCGACCCGCGACGACGTCGCGGGCGTCCGCTGGTGGATGCCCCTCGCCGGCCTCACCGGGGCGGTCGCGGTCTTCGCCGGACTGCTCTTCGTCGACAAGGTCGGGGCCGGCGCCTTCAACGGCCTGCTCATCACCGCCAACCTCCTGACCTCGGTGGCGCTCGATCATTTCGGCTGGTTCGGCATGAAGCGGGTCAAGGCCGGCCCGCCGCGCCTGATCGGCGCCGCCCTGATGGTCGGCGGCATCGTGCTGATCTCGCTGTTCTGAGTGGCCGGGGCGATGTGGACCCTCCCCGCCTGGATCCTGCGCCGGGAGACCCTGCTCCTGGCCGGGGCCGCCCTCCTGGGCGCGGGCGGGGTCGCGGCGTGGTACCTGCTCCAGGCGACGGTGCTCACCATCGCGGTCGCTCCCCGGGACGGGACCGAGCCCGGCCTGATCAAGGCCTACGCAGACGCGCTCGAGGCCGCGCACGAGAATGTCCGGCTGAAGATCCTGTCCTTCGACGACGTGCGCGAGAGCGCCGCCGCCCTGCAGGACGGGCGCGCCGACCTCGCGGTGGTCCGCCCCGACGTGCTCCTGCCGACGAACGGCCTGACCCTGGCGATCCTGCGCGACCAGGCGATGGTCATCGCCTCGCCCGAGCAGGCCGGGATCACCAGCTTCCCGAAGCTCGCCGGCAAGCGGCTCGGCATCGCGGCGCACCGGGACGCCGATCTCTGGCTGCTCCGGAACCTCCTCGGCTATTACGGGCTCACCCTGGAGGAGGCCGCCGGCCCGGCCCGGGACTCGACGGTCCTGCTGGTCCCGGTCGACCAGGAGGCGGTGGCCGGCGCCTTCCGCGAGAGGCGGATCGACGCCTTCGTCAGCATCATCGCGCCCTCGGCGCCGAAGGCGCTGGCCCTGGTCTCGGCCGTGCAGGGCGTCGCCCGCGGCGGCAAGGTGGCGTTCGTCGCCGTGGAGGATGACGGCGCGGTGATCGAGCGCTTCCCGCGGCTCCAGGCGGTCACCGTCCCGGGCGGCCTGTTCGGCGGCCGCCCGAAGCTGCCGGCCGACGACGTGAAGACGGTGGGCGCCTCGTACCGGCTGATGGCCCGGGCTTCCTTAAGCCGCGTCGTGGCGGCCGACGTGACCCAGCAGCTCTTCGAGAAGCGCGGCGCCGCCGCCCTGGCGACGGACGCCGCCGAGTACGTCCAGGCCCCGGCCTACGACACGACCGTGGCGGCCACCAGCGCCCGCATCCCGATCCATCCGGGGGCGATCGACTATTACGAGCGCGACCAGCACGGCTTCATCGAGCGCTACGGCGACACGCTCTACCTCCTCGGCGCGCTGGTGGGCGGCCTCGTCTCGGTGCTGGCCTGGATCCGGCAGCGCCTCGCCAGCCTGCGCCGCGAGCGCATCGACGAGCTCCTGGACCGGCTCCTGGAGATCGCCGGGCAGGCCCGGGCGCTGCGCGACCCGGCGGCGATCGAGGCGCTCACCGTCGAGGTCGACGCGCTGGCCATGGACGTCGTCCGCTACGCCCGCGAGCGGGAGCCGGACACCCGCACCATGTCGGCGGCGTCCGTCGCGATCGACACGGCGCGGGCGACCATCGCGGATTGCCGGGCGCGGGCGGCCGAGGACGGGGGGCGGACCGGGCGGCCCGTCCGGCTGCACGGCGCGGGCGGGGCCTGACATGTCCGTCCCAGCGCCCGCGCCCGCCACCGTGCCCGCCACCGCAACAGAATCGGACCGGAGCGACGCCGCGCCGGACGCCGCCTCGGTCAGGGCGCGTGTCGGCGCGCGCGTGGGCGCGCGGGTGCAGCGATCCCTGCGCTCGCGCACCGTGACCTGGATGACGGTGGGGTTCGCCACGATCCTGGTGATGACCGCCATCGCGCTCGGCGCCTTCGTGTACCAGCAGCGCGGCGTCGACGCCGTGCGCCACACCGTGGCGGTGGACGGGCGCCTCGCCCGGGTCCTGTCGGCGGTGCAGGACGCCGAGACCGGCCAGCGCGGCTACCTGCTCACCGGCGACGAGGCCTTCCTGCTGCCCTTCACCGAGGGGCGGCTGAACGTCGACCAGCAGCTCGATCTCCTGCGCGACCTCGTCCAGGACGATCCCGACCAGCGGGGCGACCTCGACACCCTGGCCGGGCTGATCCGCCGGAAGCTCGACGAGCTCGGCGCCAGCGTCGCCCTCATGCGCGCCGGCGACGGCGCGGCGGCCCGCGCCTCCGTGGCGGACGGGCGCGGCAAGCAGGTGATGGACGCGATCCGCGACCGGGTGCGCCGCATGGAGGCGCACGAGGCGCGGCGGATGGAGCGGCGGCAGGCGACGGTGTCGCGGATCGCCCTGGCCATCTGGGTCATGGTCGGGGCCCTGGCGGTGCTGTTCGTGCTGTTCGCCGTGTCGGCCCTGCGGGAGGCGACCCGGCGCAACCGGCTGTCGCGGTTCCTGCCGCAGGAGCTGGTCCTGCGGCTCGCCGACGGCGACGGGAGCCTGAAGGCCGGCCGCCGCCAGCAGGCCGCCATCGTGTTCGTCGACATGCGCGGCTCGACCACCCTGGCCGAGAGCCTGGATCCGCACCGGCTCTCCGAGTTCCTGTCCGCCTTCCGGCGGCGGGTGACGCGCCTCGCCCGCCTGCGGGGCGGCGTGGTCGACAAGTTCATCGGCGACGGCGCCCTGGTGGTGTTCGGTCTGCCCGAGCCCCGGCCCGACGACGCGGCCCGCGCCCTCGCCTTCGCGCAGGACCTCGTCGCGGTGATCGCCCGCTGGACCGACAGGGCCGCACCCGCGCAGGCCGTGCGCATCGGTGTCGGCGTCCATTACGGCGAGGTGTTCTGCGGGATCATCGGCGAGGAGGCGCGCTACGAGTTCACCGTGCTGGGCGACGCCGTCAACGTCGCCGCCCGCCTCGAGCAGGCGACCAAGCTCCACGGCGTCCCGATCCTGGTCTCGGAGGCCGCGCGGCGGGCCGCGGGGGCGCCGGCCGAGGCGTGGCGCGAAGTCAGTCGCGAGCCCCTGCGGGGGCGCCGCGAGCGCATGGCCTACCACACGCCCGCCGCCCCGGGAGCGGGCGGCCCCGGCCCCCGCCGGGAAGAAGATATCGCGTTTCCGGCGGTCGAACCGGCCCTCTGAGAAGAACCTGCCTGTCGTGGGGATCGAATGGAGAACAAGCATCTCCGTGCGCAGCGAAATTCGAAAGACGTGTCCATTGCGAACGGACCTGCCGAGCGCGACATTCGGCACCATGCGCAGCGCCTCTGAAAACCAGTCGCCGGCCTTCGATCCGTTCGGCGAGCCCGTCGCCGACGGCGTCGCCGGCGCCTGCCCGGCCACCTCGACCGGAGACCGCACGGCGCGGCGCGTCGGCGGTGCGGTGTTCTGGACGCTGGCGCTCGCGATCCTGGCCGGCCGCGTCTACGCCTACGATCTCCCGGCCGTGCAGGCCGTCGCCTCGCACGCTGCCCAGGTGCTCGCCCTGCGCTGAGCCTCCCGGTCGAGACCGTCGAAGGCGACCCGCGCGGCGCGCAGGTTGCCGTCGATGTGCAGCCGCGCGCGGGCCCTCCCGGTTCAGTCCCTCGTGAGGTGGCGGCGGACGGCCTGGGCCGTGACGGCGGAGACGCGCACGTTCGACTCCTGCGTCACCCCGGCGATGTGCGGCGTGAGGACCAGGTTCGGCACGTCGGCGAAGACGGCGCCCGCCGCCGCGTCGAGGGGTTCGCGGTCGAACACGTCCAGCGCCGCGCCGCCGAGATGGCTGGACCGTAGGGCTTGCGCCACGGCGGCCTCGTCCACCACCCCGCCCCGGGCCGCGTTGATCAGGATCGCGCCCTTCGGCATCCGCGCCAGCACCGCCGCGTCGATCAGTCCGCGGGTCTGATCGGTGAGCGGCACGTGCAGCGAGAGCACGTCGCTCTGCGCGATCAGCGCGTCGAGCGCCTGGCTCTGCACGGGGCCGTAGGCCGGGTTCCAGGCAGGGTCGTCCGCGGCCACGAAGGGGTCGTGGGCGGCGACCGTCATGCCGAGGGCCGCCGCCCTCCGGGCAGTCTCGCGGGCGATCGACCCGAAGCCGACGAGGCCGAGGCGCTTGCCGGCGATCTCGCGGCCCATCAGGGCGTTGCGCGGCCACGTCCCGGCCGCCACGCGGGCCGTGGCCCCGTAGGCGCCGCGCAGGAGCAGCAGCGCGGTGGCGACCACGTACTCGGCGACCGCGCCGTCGTTGGCGCCGGTGGCCGGGTAGACCGCGATGCCCCGGTCCCGGCAGGCTGGGACGTCGATGTTGTCGAGGCCGACGCCGAGGCGGCCCACCACCTTGAGGTCGCGGGCGGCGTCGAGCAGGGGGCCGCGGACCTGGGTCCGGTTGCGCACGATCAGGGCGTCGGCCCGGGCCACGGCGGCGGCGAGGTCCCCGGGCCGGTCGACGAGGCCAGGATCGTACTGCACGTCGAGGCCGGCGAGCTCGGCCGCGATCGCGGCCTCGTCCATGAACTCGCTGATGACGACCTTGGGCATGGCGCGCCTGTGTCCCGGTTCCGCGTGATCGTCTCCCGCTAGAGCCGTTCCGGCCCGCGTGGCAACCCGGATCCGGGCTCGCCCGCCCTCAGGCGACCGCGCGGACCGCCCGCTCGGTCGGGAGCGCCCGCCGGGGCAGGCTCTCGATCAGGCCGGGGATCTCCTCGGGCGGCCGGGCCGGGCTGTACAGGAAGCCCTGCGCGCTGTTGCAGCGCCGCAGCCGGAGCAGCTCGGCCTGCTGCTCGGTCTCGACGCCCTCCACGGTGACGTCGATGCGCAGGTCGCGGGCGATGACCATGATCGCCTCGATCACCGTCAGGCATTCGGGGCGGCTGCTCAGGTCGCGCACGAAGGCGCGGTCGATCTTGATCTTGTCGACCGGGAACTGCGTCAGGTAGCTCAGCGAGGAGTAGCCCGTCCCGAAATCGTCGAGGGCGATCCGCACGCCGAGCGCCCGCAGGGAGCGGAGATTGTCCAGCACGTGCGGCGTGTTGGCCAGGAAGATCGACTCGGTGATCTCGATCTCCAGGCGGTCCGCCGCGAGGCCGGTCTCGCCCAGCACCGCCGCGACGTCGGCGAAGAAGTCGGGCCGGCGGAAATGGACCGACGAGATGTTGACGGCGACGCGCAGGCGCACCGGCCAGGTCAGCGCCTCCGCGCAGGCCCGCCGCAGGGCCCAGCGCCCGATCGCGAGGATGAAGCCCGTTCCCTCGGCGATCGGGATCAGCTCGGCGGGCGAGACGGGGCCGAGACCGGGCCGGGTCCAGCGGAGCAGCGCCTCGCAGCCGACCACTTGGCCGTCCTGCAGGCTGACCAAAGGCTGGTAGTGCAGCGCCATCTCGCCGTCGGCGAGGGCCTGGCGCATCGCCTCGTCGAGTTCGTGCCGGCGCTGGACGCGCACGTCCAGGTCGCGGTCGAAGCCCCGCCAGCGCCCCTTGCCGCCCTGCTTGGCGCTGTAGAGCGCCAGATCCGCCTTCCGGAGCAGGTCCTCGGGCTCGGTCGCGTCCGCGGGGGCGCAGGCGATCCCGACGCTGACGCCGATCTCCGCCCGGACGCCGTCGATGAGGTAGGGCTCGCGCAGGGTCGCGATCGTGGCCTCGGCCAGGGCCTGCGCGGCCGCGCCGTCCCGGCCGCGCTGCAGGATCGCGAACTCGTCGCCCCCGAGACGGAACGCCTGCGCGTCGGCCGGGAGCAGGGCGCGCAGGCGATCGGCGACCTGCCCCAGCAGGGCGTCGCCCGCGGCGTGGCCGATGCTGTCGTTGACGGTCTTGAAGCCGTCGAGGTCGAGGTAGAGCAGGCTGACCGTCGTGTCCGGGGCCGGTTGCGCGTTCTGCGGCGCGTTCTGCGCGGCGGCCGCGCAGGCCTCGGACGCGACGTCGTGGAACATGACCCGGTTCGACAGGTCGGTCATCGGGTCCCGGGTGGCCAGATAGGCGATGTGCGCCTCCGCCCGGCGGGCCTCGGTCACGTCGGAGCCGACGCCCCGGAACCCCGCGAAGCGCCCCTTCTGGTCGAGGAACGGCTTGCCGCTCAGCCGGAGCCAGCGCCGGCCGGCCGGCGTGTCGACGGCGATCAGGTGCTGGTGGAAGGCGACGCCCCGCCGGAGACGGTCCACGAGGTCGGCGCTCTGGTCGGCCTCGGGGGGCGCCTCCGCCCGGCCGGCGAGCAGCGCCGGGAACGAGGCGTGCTGGAGCCTCTGCACCGGGCAGGCCAGCACGTCCGCCATCCGGGTGGAGACGTGCTGGAACCGTCCGGTCCCGTCCGTCTCCCACAGTTAGTCGCTGGCATTCGCCTCGAAGGCGTTGAGCAGCAGCCCGATCGTCTCGCTCTGGTCCTCGACCCGCACGCGGTCGAGGATGCGCTGGCGCGACAGGCGGCTCATGCGGCTCACGCTCGTCACCACGAAGATCGCGTAGACGGCGAGCAGGAAGCCGATGCTGAGCGCGACTGGCTCCCCGGACCGGGCCAGCCCGACGAAGCTGCCGACGATGACCGGGACCGCGAACAGGTACGAGACCGACAGGAGCGGGCCGACCACGTAGGCGTCCGAGATCAGGCCGGCCACGATGGCGACGACGAGCAGCCGCGCGTCGCCGCCGGAGGGGGCGAACAGCACGACCGGCAGGGTCGCCCAGGCGAGGCCCAGGGCGAAGGCGAGGCCGGCGGAGATCCGGCAGCCCCACCGGACGGTGTGCGCCGAGGCGGTGTCGCCGTGAGTGCGCCAGTAGAGCCAGGTCGCGTAGGTCGCCGCCGTGATCAGCACCGCGACCACGGCGAGCAGGCCGAGGAGGTAGGTGTGCGAGGCCGAACCCCAGAAGAAGTACGCGACGGCCAGCGCGATGATCAGGTGCGTCACCGCCGAGTAGGTGGCGAGCTTCAGCGTCTCGTCGAGGAGCCCCGCCCGCACCTGCAGGCGGTAGCGGCTCGGCAGCGCGTCGTCGGCGTCGGGACCGAAGAGGCGGGCGAGCAGCGATCCCGGCCGGCGGTCCGGCCAGGTCCCCCGCCGCGCGCCCGGCCCGGTCGCGCCCGCGGAGATCTCGGGCGACACCTCGGGCGACATCTCAGGCGGCATGGGCCGCCCCCTGCTCGGCCCCGTGCTCGGCCCCGTGCCCGTCCCCCTGCCCGGCCCCGTGGCGGGGCGCGACCCTCATGGTCAGGCCGCCCCTGGGCCGCAGGGTCACGCGGAACTGCGCCGCCGGCATCTCCGCCGTCACCGGCCGGAGGCGGAAGGCGGGCAGCAGCGTCGCCAGGACGACGAGGCACTCGGTCAGGGCGAGGCCCATGCCGATGCAGACCCGCGGGCCGGCGCCGAACGGCAGGTAGGCGTAGCGGTCGCGCGCGGCGGCCCGCTCCGGCGCGAAGCGGCCCGGGTCGAACGCCTCCGGACTTTCCCAGAGCAGCGCGTGCCGGTGCAGGGCGTAAACCGGCACGTGGACCGACTGCCCGGCCGGCACGACCGTGTCCCCGAGCCGGACCGGGGCCCGCGTCCGCCGCACGATCAGCGGGGCCGGCGGATAGAGGCGCATCACCTCGAGGAGCACCTGACGCGTGTAGGGGAGCCGGTCCACGGAACCGGGATCGGACTCCGGATCGGCGCCGAGGCGCGCCATCTCGGCGACGACGCGCTCCTCCACCTCCGGGTGCTCGGCCAGGACCCGGAAGGTCCAGGCCAGCGCCAGGGCGGTGGTCTCGTGGCCGGCGGACACGAAGGTCAGCAGGTTGTCGACGAGGCTCGCCTCGGTGAGCGGCGCGCCGGTCTCCGGGTCCCGCGCCTGCAGCAGGAGGCCGAGGAGGTCGGAGCCGGGCTCGCCGCGGGCCCGGCGGCGCGCGATCGTGCGGGCGACCTCGCCGCGCAGGTAGCGCACCGCCTCCGCCCCGGCCCGGGACCCCGGATGCGGGATCCAGGCCGGCGCCCGCAGCATCTCCAGGGCGATCTTCCAGCTGGTCTGGCCGAGATAGGCGTCCATCGCGGCCCCGAAGGGCCCGACCTCCAGGTAGGGATCGCCCGACACCATCGTGGCGACGATGACGTCGAACGTCGTGCGCATCATCTCGCGCAGGATGTCCCGCTCGCTCCCGGCGGGATCGGCGTCGCGCCAGCGCGCCCGCGTCGCCGCGGCGGCCCGGGCCATGGCCGGCACGAAGCTCCGGACCCGGTCCGGGCGGAACATCGGGGTCGCGGTCCTGCGCTGACGCCGCCAGTGGTCCCCGTCCGCGGTGAGGACCCCCGCGCCGAGGGCCGGGGCCAGCGCCCGCAGCATGAAGGGTTCCCGCTCCAGCGCCTCGGCCTGGTCGACCATCAGGCTGCGGATGTGGCCGGGATCGCAGACGTAGGTGGTCCGCTGGCCGAGGAAGCGGGTGGTCACCAGGGGTTGTGTGTAGATCTGCCGGGGCCAGGCCTCGATCAGGCTGCCCAGCATCGTGACGAGCACGGATGGCAGCGCGACCGCCTCGGCCACGCCCTCTGCCACGGCCGCCGCGAACGGCGGCCGTCCCGGCGCGCAGACCCTGAACGTTCCGACAGCGGGCATACCGGCTCCCTCGCGGGACCAGATTCGAGGTTCAACGTTAAGTTTTGGCTTGCCGCCGCGGCGCCGTCGAGCGCTTCCCCCGGCGCCGGGGCGGAAAACGCCGCCTTGCTTACCGGGAGCTTACCGGATTCCCGGGGAGGCGCCGCGGACACCCGGGGGCGGCCCGCCCTAGCGGTCCCGGGTCGCGCGGGCCTGAGCCTCGAGGGCCTCGTGGAGCCGGCCCTCGATCAGCAGGGCCGAGCCGTAGTGGAACTCGATGTCGAAGGCGTGGCGCTGGTTCATCGAGAGCGACGCGCTCTGCATCGCGATGAGATGGCCCTCCGCGTCGAACAGGCCCGAGCCCGATCCGCCGTAGCCGTCGTTGCAATCGTGGCGGGCGCGGCGGATCGCGCCCTCGCTCGGCGGATCGATCCGCCGGACGGCGCAGGATTCCCGGCTGCTCTGCCCCCGGTAGTTCTCGTGCCCGGCCGGTGAGACCATCGTCACCGGGAGCGTCAGGTCGCCGGTCGGAAGGGTGGGCGGGTCCGGGATCGGCTGCGGCCGCGCCTCGGCCGGCTCGGCGAGGCGCAGCAGCGCCCAGTCGTCGGTGATGTGCAGGCGCCGCGCCTCGGGCTCGACGCCGAGTTCCAGGATCTCGGGCACGAAGGCGTAGTTCCGACCTGCTATCTGAAAGTAGCAGTCGGCGACGTTTCGAGTAACCTCCAGTTGTCGATTGCGGAAATTGTGCGCGTTCATCAGCACGAGGGACCGGCTCCCGATCAGCCACGCGGCGGCGGCCTTCTGGGGAATCCCGTCCGGGCGCCGGCACCACAGGACGCCCGCGCCGGGAAAGCGCTCCAGGTCGGCCCCCGTCAGCTCGCGCCGCCCGTCCTGCTGGTAGAGCGCCGCGAGACGGCGTTCCCCGCCGGTCCCGGCCGCCAGGGCCGCAGGCGCCAAGGTCGCGGGTGCCAGGATCGCAGGCGCCAGGGCGAGAGCCGCCCAGCAGGCGGCCAGCGCCGGAGAGCGGGCCGCGCAGCCCGTGACATGACCCATGGCGTCCTCCCGGGACGGGTCGGCGGCCGGCTCCGGGCCCGCACGCCCGCGTATCGTTCCCACCTGTCTGGCCCACCTGTCTGGGATGGCGGCCGGCTCTCGGTCAAGGTCTCCGTGATCTTACCAGATCTCCGGTGTTCTTTTGCCAAATCATCCCGAAAAGAAATGTTTCGTTTTGCAAAGACACGCATTACAAGCCGTGCGAATAATCAAGTGGCGCACAACGATAATAAGTCTTTCATAAGCTCAGCGAATACTGGAAATAGCCCGGTTATCGCGACGCTGGAGGCGGGTTTGTCGGTGAAAGTCGTGTCGCCATCGAATCAACACCACGATGACTGCGAGGCCAAACGGCGTGGCAGTCCGGCGAGGAGACGCAGGATGATCAGGCTCCGGAATTCCGTCTCGGCATTGGCGATCATGGCGCTCGCGCCGGTCGCCATGGCGGGCGTGGCGCAGGCCAACGACAAGCTCGTCGAGAAATCGAAGAGCGACGAGAACTGGGTGATGCCCGGTAAGAACTACGACTCGAACAATTACAGCGACCTGACGCAGATCAACAAGAGCAACGTCAAGCAGCTCAAGCCGTCCTGGACGTTCTCCACCGGCCTGCTCAACGGCCACGAGGGCGCGCCGCTCGTCGTCGACGGCGTCATGTACATCCACACCTCGTTCCCCAACAACACCTTCGCCCTCGGCCTCGACGATCCGGGCAAGATCCTGTGGCAGGACAAGCCCAAGCAGAACCCGGCCGCGCGCTCGGTGGCCTGCTGCGATCTCGTGAACCGCGGCCTCGCCTACTGGCCCGGCGACGGCAAGACCCCGGCGCTGATCCTCAAGACCCAGCTCGACGGCAACGTCGCCGCCCTCAACGCCCAGACCGGCGAGACGGTGTGGAAGGTCGAGAACTCCGACATCAAGGTCGGCTCGACCCTCACGATCGCCCCCTACGTGGTGAAGGACAAGGTGATCATCGGCTCCTCGGGCGCCGAGCTCGGCGTGCGCGGCTACCTCACCGCCTACGACGTCAAGACCGGCGCGCAGGTCTGGCGCGCCTACGCCACCGGCCCGGACGAGGACCTGCTGCTCGCCAAGGACTTCAACATCCACAACGCCCATTACGGCCAGAAGGGCCTCGGCACCTCGACCTGGGAGGGCGACGCCTGGAAGATCGGCGGCGGCACCAACTGGGGCTGGTACGCCTACGATCCGGGCACCAACCTGATCTATTTCGGCACCGGCAACCCGGCGCCGTGGAACGAGACCATGCGTCCCGGCGACAACAAGTGGACGATGACGATCTTCGGCCGCGACGCCGACACCGGCGAGGCGAAGTTCGGCTACCAGAAGACGCCCCACGATGAGTGGGACTATGCCGGCGTCAACGTGATGATGCTGTCCGACCAGAAGGACAAGGACGGGAAGATGAGGAAGCTCCTCACCCACCCGGACCGCAACGGCATCGTCTACACCCTCGACCGGACGGACGGCACGTTGGTCTCGGCCAACAAGATCGACGACACCGTCAACGTGTTCAAGTCGGTGGACCTGAAGACCGGCACGCCGGTGCGCGATCCGGAATACGGCACCCGGATGGACCATCTCGCCAAGGACATCTGTCCCTCGGCGATGGGCTACCACAACCAGGGTCACGATTCCTACGACCCGAAGCGGCAAGCCTTCTACATGGGCATCAACCACATCTGCATGGATTGGGAGCCCTTCATGCTGCCCTACCGGGCGGGTCAGTTCTTCGTCGGTGCGACGCTGAACATGTATCCGGGCCCGAAGGGTGACCGGCAGAACTACGAGGGCCTCGGCCAGATCAAGAGCTACAACGCCATCACCGGCAAGTTCAACTGGGAGAAGATGGAGCGCTTCGCGGTCTGGGGCGGCACCACCGCCACCGCCGGCGACCTCGTCCTCTACGGGACGCTGGATGGCTTCATCAAGGCGCGCGACTCCGACAACGGCGACCTCCTCTGGAAGTTCAAGCTGCCGTCGGGCGCCATCGGCTACCCGATCACCTACACCCACAAGGGCACCCAGTACGTCGCCATCTACTACGGCGTCGGCGGCTGGCCGGGCGTGGGCCTGGTGTTCGACCTCGCCGACCCGACCGCCGGCCTCGGCGCGGTGGGCGCCTTCAAGAAGCTCGCCAACTACACCCAGATGGGCGGCGGCGTGATGGTGTTCTCGCTGGACGGCAAGGGCCCGTACGACGACCCGAACGTCGGCGAGTACGCGCAGCACGCCGCCAAGTAAGGGCCGCGCGGCAGGCCTCCGAGCGAGGCCCGCCCGACGACCTCCCACCTGACGACCTCCCGCCGGCCCGACGGCCGGCGGGATCTCGGGACGGATCCGAGCGGGCGGGGCGACGCCATGCCCCCCCTCAGGCCCCGCCACCTCCGCCCCGCCACTCCGGCCCCACCGGACACGCCACAAGAAACGCTTCGACAACAGGGATAGACGTCCATGCCGCGCCCGCGCGCACGCATCCTGGCGGCCCGCTTCGCCGCCGTCCTGACGCTCGCCACCCTGGCCGCCGGGCCGGTGGTGGCCCAGGAATCCGAGGCCCAGGCCATCCAGTCGGATCCCGGCAAGGCCCCGGCCGCCCCGCCGGCCGACCCCGCGACCCTGCGGATCTGCGCCTCCGAGAAGCAGCCGCCCCTCTCGATGAAGGACGGCTCCGGGCTCGAGAACCGCGTCGCGGTCGCCGTCGCCGAGGCGATGGGGAAGAAGCCCGTCTTCGTCTGGCTCGAGAAGCCCGCGATCTACCTCGTCCGCGACGGCCTGGAGAAGCGGACCTGCGACGTGGTCGTCGGCCTCGACAGCGACGACCCGCGGGTGCTGACCACCCGGCCGTACTACCGGAGCGGCTACGTCTTCATCACCCGCGCCGACAAGGATCTCGACGTGAAGTCCTGGTCCGACCCGCGGCTCAAGACCCTCGACCACATGGTGGTGCCGTTCGGCTCCCCCGGCGAGGCGATGCTCAAGGATATCGGCCGCTACGAGGAGGACATGGCCTACCTCTACTCGCTGGTGAACTTCCGCTCGCCGCGCAACCAGTACACCCAGATCGACCCGGCCCGCATCGTCAGCGAGGTCGCCAACGACAAGGCCGATGTCGGCGTCGCCTTCGGCCCGGACGTGGCCCGCTACGTCAAGGATTCCCCGACGCCGCTGCGCATGACGCTGGTCCCGGCCGACACGGTCGGCAGCGACGGCCGCAAGGTCCCGCAGGTCTTCGACCAGTCGATGGGCGTGCGCAAGGACGACGAGGCCCTGCGCAAGGCCCTCGACGCCGGGATCGAGAAGGCCCGGCCCGCCATCGCGACGATCCTCAAGCAGGACGGTGTGCCGGTCGTCGCCTCGAACTGAGGCTGCCCCACCGAGACCGCCCCACCGAGACCGCCCCACCGAGACCGGCCCGGCGCGTCCGGGCCATCGATCAGGACATCAGGACCCGCTCAACAGATGCACATCGTACGTTCGGCCCGCGTCGCCCTTCTCACCCTCGCCGTGGCGATGCCCGCCGCGGCCCGCGCGCAGCCCCAGTCCGGCCCGCAGACCGGCATCGTCTTCCGCAACACCATCACCGGCGAGGCGATGGACACGGCCGAGGGCAAGCCGGGCGGGCGGGACACGCAGGCGGTCAAGACCTTCTTCCAGACCGGGAAGAACCTCTACATCGACGACAAGTCCTGCCTGCGGAACGGCGAGAGCCTGTTCCTGACCTCGTGCTCCGGCTGCCACGGCCATCTCGGCGAGGGCAAGGTCGGGCCCGGCCTCAACGACGATTACTGGACCTACCCGGCGAACACGACCGATGTCGGCCTGTTCGCGACCCTCTGGGGCGGTGCCAACGGCATGATGGGACCGCACAACGAGGATCTCAATCCCGACGAGATGCTGCAGGTCATCGCCTGGATCCGTCATCTCTACACGGGCCCGGTGAAGGATGCCGAGTGGCTCACCGACGAGCAGAAGAAGACTTACAAGCCCTTCAAGGAGGGCGAGACCTTTGCCAAGGACGTGCCCGGCCAGTGCAAGCCGCTGGACTAGCCGTTCTCGGCAAGTCGCGCCCCGCGGGAGACGGGGCGAACCGGCGGCCCGACCGGCCGCCCCAGGAAGAGACGGAGGAATCTACGATGCGCACAGTGATCACGGCGGCGATGCTGATCGCGGGGGTGGCCTTCGCGGTGCCGGCGCTGGCCTACGACGGTCAGACCTGCAAGGCGCCGGGCAATTGCTGGCAGCCGAAGCCCGGCTTCCCCGAGAAGGTCGCCGGGACCAAGTACGATCCCAAGCACGACCCGAAGGAGGTCAGCAAGCAGGCCGAATCCATCAAGCAGATGGAGGAGCGCAACAGGAAGCGGATCGAGAACGCCAAGAAGACCGGCAAGTTCGAGTACGACGTCGCCAAGATTTCTTCGAATTGATCGCGGCCAACTGAACGCGGCCGATTGATCCGGCCGTCCTGGGGCCGGCCCGCGCCGCGGCGCCGGCCCGCAGCGACGCTCGGCACCGCGCCGCACCGACACGCCGCACCGTTACCCGGCGCCGCCGTTCCGGCGCCCCGCCCGACACCGCAGGCACCGCCTCATGAACACCCTCCGTTCCGGAGACACGATGCTCACCGACTGGCGGGCGGCGGCGGCCCGCTTCGAGGCGGAGGTCGCCAAGGCGGTGGTCGGCCAGGAGCGGGCGATCCGCCTCGTGACGATCGCGATCTTCGCCCGCGGCCACGTGATGCTCGAGGGCGACGTCGGCGTCGGCAAGACCACCCTGCTGCGGGCGGTGGCCCGGGCGCTGGGCGGGGCCTACGAGCGCGTCGAGGGCACGGTCGACATGATGCCGACCGACCTGATCTACCACACCTACCTCGGCCCCGACGGCCGGCCGCGGGTCGATCCCGGCCCGGTCCTGGCCCGGGCCGAGGATCTCTCGGTGTTCTTCTTCAACGAGATCAACCGGGCGCGGCCGCAGGTCCACGCCCTGCTGCTCCGGCTGATGGCCGAGCGCAGCGTCCAGGCCTTCGGCCGCACCTACACGTTCCCGAACCTGCAGGTCTTCGCCGACCGCAACCGCGTCGAGCGGGAGGAGACCTTCGAGCTCCCGGCCGCGGCCCGCGACCGCTTCCTGATGGAGATCGGGCTGGAGGCGCCCCGGGACGCGGCGGTGCGCCGGAGCCTGGTCTTCGACCCGCGCTTCCACGACACCGACGCCCTCGTCGGCGCGGTCGCCGAGGGCGTGCTCGACCACGCCCGGATCGGCGGCATCGCGGCCGCGATCCAGCACGCCGTCCGCGCGGAGCCGTCGATCGAGGCCTACGTGGTGGCCCTCTGGGACGCGCTGGTCCGCCCCGCGGAGGCCGGGATCCGGCTCCCGGGCCTCGACACCGCCACCCTGGTGCAGGGCGGCGCCTCGCCGCGCGGCGTCGCCTTCCTGGTGCGCGCCGCCCGGGTGCGGGCGTGGCTGGAGGGCCGCGAGTGGCTGGTGCCGGAGGACGTGCGGGCGGTCTTCACCGAGGTGATGGCCCACCGGGTCTTCCTCGAGCCCGTCCACGAATTGCAGCGCGGCGCGATCGTGCCCGCCCTGTGCCGGGCCGCGTTCGAGACGGTGCCGGCGCCGTGAGCGACCCGCGCACGGCCGACATCGTCTACCTGCCGCGCTGGCGGCCGCGCGGCAGCCGGGCCGGCCTCCACCGGGGGCGCGACGCCGGCGGCGCCGGCCCGTTCCGCGATCAGGTGCCGTTCCTGCAGCTGCCGGATGCCCGCCGCATCGACCTGCGGGCGACGCTGCGCGACCCGTTCGAGGGCGTGCATGTCCGCCGCTTCGAGGCGCGGACCGCGGTCGAGACCTGGGTCCTGGTCGATCTCTCGGCCTCGATGGGCTTCCGTGGCACGGCCGACCGGGCGCGACTCACGGGTGATCTCTGCCGGGCGCTGGCCGTCTCGGCGACCCGGATCAGCGACGGGTTCGGCCTGATCGGCTGCGACGAGACCCTGCGCGACGACCTCACCCTCCCCGCCACCCGCCACCGGGGCGCGGCCGTCGCCGCGGCCGAGCGGGTCGCGGGCGCGCCGCGCGCGGGACGCGGCTGCGCCGGCATGCTCGAGGCCGCGCGGCGGCTCGCCGGGCGGCCGAAGCTCGTCTTCCTCGCCTCCGACTTCCGCTGGCCGGAGGCCCTGATCGTCCGGGTCTTCGCCGCCCTGGCGCCGCACGACACGGTGCCGATCCTGCTCGCCGACCCCGCCGAGGCGGAGGCGCTGCCGGCCTTCGGCCTCGTCGAACTCGACGATCTCGAGGGCGGCGGCCGCCGCGTGGTCCTGCTGCGCCCGAGCCTGCGCCGGGCCTGGATCGCCCGGGAGCGGGACCGGATCGCCGCCCTGGAGCGCGCCGCCGCGCCCTTCGCCCGCCGGGTCTTCCAGCTCGCCGGGCGCTTCGACGCCCAGGCGCTCACCCGCCACCTGATGACGACCTGAGCATGGGCGCGCGCGGTCCCGCCCTCCTGCCGGCCGGCCTCTCCGCCGGCCTCTCCGCCAGCCTCTTCGCCAGCCTCCGCGCCGGCGTCCTCGCCGGTGTCCTGGCCGGCATCCTGGCCGCGCCGCTCGCCCTGACGGCCGGCCCGGCCGCCGCGCAGGTGCGCTCCGTCGAAGTGCGCAGCCCCCAGCCCTTCGGGATCTTCCTGGGCGACCTGGTCGAGGCGCAGGTGGAGATCCTGGCCGATCCCGACTTCCGGCTGCAGCGCGCGACCCTGCCCCGACCCGGTCCGGTGACCTACTGGCTCGACCTGCGCGCCGTCG
Source organism: Methylobacterium sp. 285MFTsu5.1 (assembly GCF_000383455.1). Taxonomy (NCBI): domain Bacteria; kingdom Pseudomonadati; phylum Pseudomonadota; class Alphaproteobacteria; order Hyphomicrobiales; family Methylobacteriaceae; genus Methylobacterium; species Methylobacterium sp. 285MFTsu5.1. The sequence continues at coordinate 32,879 of NZ_KB911303.1, forward strand.
CGGTCGACGAGGCCCCGGCGGCCGGCGGCCGGCGGGTGCGCCTGCGCCTCACCTACCAGAGCTTCTACGCCGCCCTCGACGCCCGCACCCTGGAGGTGCCGGGCTTCCCCCTGACGCTGGCGAGCGAGGCGGCGACCGGGCTCACCACCGCGGCCGTCCAGGTGCCGGGCTGGAGCCTCGGCGTCTCGCCCCTGCGCGAGGTGCAGCCGCAGCGGCGCGAGGATCCGGCCGAGTACCTGCGCCCGGACGGCCGGAGCGGGCGGATCGATCCCGGGCCGGACGTCGCGGCGGCGGCGGGTCTCGGCGCCCTCGCGGGCCTCGCCGCGCTGGCGCTGGCGCACGATCGGGCCTGGGGACCGTTCCGGCAGCGGCGGGGCCGGCCCTTCGCGGCGGCTCTGCGCGCGCTCCGGCGGCAGCGGGCGGGGGCCGGGCCCGATCAGGCCTACCGGGCGGCGCTGCTGGCCCTGCACCGGGGCCTCGATGGGACCGACGGGAGGCGGGTGCTGGCCGACGATCTCGGCGCCTTCCTCGCCCGGCACGGGGCCTTCCGGGGCCAGGCGGCGGGGCTCGCGCGCTTCTTCGAGGCCTCGCGCCTCGCCTTCTTCGGCGGTCGCCTGCCGGCCGCGCGCGCGGCTTGGCCCCGCGCCGAGGCCGAGGCGCTCCTGGCGCGCCTCGCGGCGGCGGAGCGGAGCGCGTGAGGCCGTGACCGATCTCCTCGCCCGCCTCGGCGCGACCGATCCCTGGGTCCTGTGGCTGCTGCCGCTGGCGCTGCTGCCGCTGGCCCGCTCGGCCCTGCGCCGGACGGCCGTGCCGGCGGTCGCCGCCGCCCCGGCCGACCCCCTCTCGGCCTGGCTCGGCCGGGCGCTGACGCTCGCCGGCGTCCTGGCCATCGCCGGCCTGATCGTGGCCCTGGCGGGCCCCTACCGGACGGGCGCAAGGATCGAGCGCCTCGGCATCGGCGCGCAGGTCTCGCTGCTGATCGACCGCTCGGGCAGCATGAACGAGACCTTCGCGGGCCGGCAGCCCTCCGGCGCCGAGGAATCGAAGGCCGCGGCCTCCCGGCGCCTCCTGGCCGATTTCGTCGGCGCGCGGGCGCACGATCTGTTCGCCGTGACGGCCTTCTCCACCGCGCCGATGCTGGTCATGCCGATGACCGACCGCCACGACGCCGTGCGAGCGGCGATCGCCGCCATCGACCGGCCCGGCCTCGACTACACCAATATCGGCCGGGGACTCGGCATGGCCCTGTCGCAGTTCGGAATCGATGTCGGCGCCTCGCGGGTGCTCCTGCTGGTCTCCGACGGCGCGGCGGTGATCGACCCGCGCATCCAGGACCAGCTGCGCGCCGCGGTCGCGCGGATCCGGCCGAACCTGTACTGGCTGTTCCTGCGCACCCAGGGATCGCCCGGCATCGCCGACCGGCCGGCCGGCGAGGACACGCCCCAGGCCGCGCCGGAGCGCCATCTCGACCTGTTCTTCAAGAGCCTCGGCGTGCCCTACCGCGCCTTCGAGGCCGAGGGCGCCGAGGCGGTGGCCGCCGCCATCCGGCAGATCGAGGCCCTGGAGCGGGACCCGATCCCCTACGTCGAGGAGCGCCCGCGCCGGGACCTGACCGGGCTCGCCGCCGCGCTCGCTGCCCTGGGCCTCGCGCTGCTGGTCCTGGCCAAGCTCGCGGAGGTGGACCTCGCGGCGGCACCGGCGGATGCGGAGACTGCGACGGAGGCCGCGACCAAGACCGAGACCGCGGGCGCGGCGGCGCGGAGGGCGGCATGAGCGCCGGCGCCCTCCTCGACGGCCCGGCCCCGCGCCGCACCGCCCGCCCCCGCCTCGGCTTGGCCGCGGCGTGGCGCCGGGTCCGGCCGGCCCTGCTGGTCGCGCTGCCGCTGGTCCTCGCGGCCGCCGCCCTGTGGTTCGCCGTCTCGGGCTGGAGCGCCGCGCGCGACGACGACCGGATCGCCGCCCTGGAGGCGGGCCGCGACCGGCCGGTCAAGCCGGATGCGCGGCCCGCCCTCCTGGCGGCGCGGATCGGCTTCCTCGCCGCCCGGGACCGTCTCGGCGAGACCGAGCCCCTCCTCGACGCCCTCGACCGCGCCGGCGCGGTGCGGGAGGCGGCCCGGGCGCGGTACGTCATCGGCAACGCGCGGATGCGGCAGGCCTTCGCGCTGATCGGCCGCGGCGACCTCGACAAGGCCGCGCCCCAGGTGACGCTGGCGCGGCAGGATTACCGCCGCGCCCTCCAGGCCCGGCCCGAGTTCTGGGACGCCAAGTACAACCTCGACGTCGCCTCGCGCCTCGTGCGCGACTACCCGGAATTCGACCGCAAGACCGGGGACGAGCTCCGCGCCGAGCCGAAGAAGATCTGGACCGACATCCCCGGCCAGCCGCGGGGCGGCCCGTGAGCCCGCGGCGCGTCCTTCCCCCCGGGCTGCCCTCGGTCCTGCCCCCTCTTGTCGCCCGCAACCTGCGCGACGGGCGGTTCCGCGCCCTGGCGGCCGCCCTCGCGCTGGCGCTGGCGGCCCTGGTCGCCCCGCCGATCCCGGTCACCCGCACCGGCGTGTCGGTGCTGGCGGTGGTCGACATCACCGGCAGCATGGCGGTGCGCGACTATCCCGCCGCCGGCGGGTCGGTGAGCCGGCTCGAGACCGTCAAGGCGGCGCTGCGGGCGACGCTGCCCGACCTCCCCTGCGGCTCGCGGGTGGCGCTCGGCCTGTTCACCGACCGGCGGCCGTTCCTGCTGTTCACGCCGGTCGAGGTCTGCGCCGACTTCGCGCCGCTGGACGGCGCCATCGCGGCCCTCGACCCGCGCATGGCCTGGGAGGGGGACAGCCGCATCGCGGCGGGCCTGTTCCGGTCGATCGCCATGGCGGGGGAGATCGACGCCGACCTCCTGTTCCTCACCGACGGCCAGGAGACGCCGCCGCTGCCCGCCTCCGGCGGCCCGACCTTCGACGGCAGGCCCGGCGCGGTGCGCGGGCTGATCGTCGGCGCGGGCGGCTACGGCCTGTCGCCGATCCCGCGCTTCGACGATCGCGGGCGCGAGACGGGTTTCCTCGGCGAGAGCGACGTCCAGCAGGAGAACCGCTCCGGGCCGCCCCCGGCGGACGCGGAATCCCGCGAGGGCTACAACCCGCGCAACGCCCCCTTCGGGGCCCAGGCCGCCCACGGCACCGAGCACCTCTCGTCGGTCCGCGAGCCCTACCTGAAGCGCCTCGCCGCCGAGACCGGCCTCGGCTACGTCCATCTCGACGGCCCGGGCGGTCTCGCCGCCCCTCTGCGCGCCGCGGCGACGCCGCGCCCGCTGCCCGGCCGCCTCGACCCGCGGCCCGCCCTCCTGGCGGCGGCCCTGGCTCTGACGCTCCTGGCCCTCCTGGCGGGGCCCCTCGCCCGCGCCCTTCGCGCGCTCCGCGGGCGCGCGGGCCACTCTGCTCCAACCCCTGCTCCAACCCCTGCTCCAACCGGAGCGATCAGGACCTGACCATGCGGATGCCCCTCGCCCTCTTTCCGGCCCTCGCCGCGGCCCTCGCCGTCGTCGGCCTCGCCGGCGCGGCGCTGGCCCACGGGCCGACGCCGCAGAAGATCGACCAGTCGATCACCATCCAGGCGCCCCCGGAGGCGGTCTGGAAGGTGGTGGGCGATTTCGGCGGCATCGGGCGCTGGCACCCGGACGTGGCCAAGGCCGAGGCCAGTGGCGGCAACGTCGAGGGTACGACCCGCCGGGTGACCCTCAAGGCCGGCGGCACCCTGGTCGAGGGGCTGGACGAGTGGCTGGCCGACGGCCGGACCTACTCGTACCGGATGTCCGACCCGGACCTGAAGGCGCTCCCCGTCTCCTCCTACTCGGCGACGCTCACCGTGACCCCGGACGGGACCGGCTCCAAGGTGTCGTGGATCGGCCGCTTCTACCGGGGCGACACCGGCAACGAGCCGCCGGAGACTCTCAGCGACGAGGCCGGGCGCACGGCGATGAACCGCTACTTCGCGGACGGGCTCAAGGGCCTGAAGGCAGCCGTCGAGGGCCGGACGACCCATTGAGGCCCCGCATGCGCCACCTGTGGCTGATCGCGACGCTTGCGGTCGCGGTCGCGGTCGCGGCCGGGACCGGCGCTGGGACCAGTGACGCGTCCGCGGCCGGCGACCCGGTCTGGGTCGTCAGCCAGCAGGGGGCCGAGCTGGCGCGGATCGAGGCCGGGAAAGTGGCCGGGCGGATCCCGCTCGGACCGGCGCCGGTGGCGGCGGCGACCGACCGGGCCGGCCGCCTCTATCTGACCCACCCGGACGGGCGCGCCGTCACCGTCGTCGCGCCCGGCGCGCCGCCCCGCCGCCTGCCCGTCCCCGGCCAGGCCTTCGGCCTCGCGGCGAGCCCGGACGGGGCGCGCCTGTACGTCGGCGACTGGTCGGGCGACCGCGTCCTGCGGATCTCCGCGGCGACCGGCGCCGTCGAGGGCGCCGCGGCGGTGGGCCGCGACCCGGCCCATCTCGTCCTCGACCGGCGCGGGCGGCTCTACGTCGCCGACCGCGAGAGCCGTCAGGTCAGCGTGATCGACACCGGGACGATGGCCCGCGTGGCCGTGGTCCCGACCGGCGAAGCGCCCTTCGCCCTGGCGCTCGCACCGGACGAGGCGAGCCTCTACGTCGCCAACGTGCGCAGCGGCGACCTCACGGTGATCGACACGGCGACGCTGCGGGCCCGCGCCACGGTTCCGGCCGGCCGGATGCCCTACGGCGTGGCGGTTACCGGGGACGGCAGCCGCATCCTGGTCACCAACCAGCACGCCGCCGCCGTGACGGTGATCGACGCGGCCCGGCTCGAGATCGTCGCCACCGTGGCGGTGGGCCCCTATCCCGAGGGCATCGCGGTGGCCGGTCCGCTTGCCTACGTGGCGAACTGGTTCTCGGACGACGTCTCGGTGATCGATCTCGCCACGTGGCGCGAGACGGCGCGCATCAAGGTGGCGGAGGGCCCGCGCACGGTCCTGGCGGGGGAGCCCGCGCGATGAGACGGGCCGGCCGCATCGGGATCGCGTCCGGGCTGGTCCTGCTGGCCCTCGGCGCCTGCGACCGCGGGGCGGACGAGCGCGCCGACGCGCGCGCCGACGAGGCCGGCGCGGTGGTGGCCACCACCGCCGAGGGCACCCTGCCGGCCTGGCTCGCGCCGACCGACGGGACCGACCCGGCCCGCTGGCTCGCGGGCCGCGAGGCCGGCAAGGCCCTGCCGGCCGACGATCCCCGCGTGCGCGCGATGGCGACGGCGCTGGCCGGAGCCCGCGACGGCTTCATCGAGGACCCGCGCATGATCGCCAACCGCACCGTCCAGCTCGGCCAGATGCTGGCCGAGGCCGGCATCGGCGAGGGCTACGGCGCGATCCTCGACGGTCTCGGCGGCATCGCGGCGGGGCGCGGCCGCCGCAAGAGCCTCTACGGCGAGATGTGCCAGCACTACTACAACGCCCGGATGCAGGGGGCCGACCACGCGGCCGCGCTGGCGCGCCTCGCCGGCCCGCACCCGGTCGGCGAGGGGACGCCGTGAGCGCCGCCCGGGCCTCGGCCGACCGTCCGGCGGGGCGGGACGGCCCGCGGGTTCTCGACGCGGTGCTGATCGTCGACGACCACCCGGTCGTGCGGCGCGGCTTCCGCCATCTCGCCGAGGATGCCGGCGTCCGGGCGGTCCACGAGGCCGCGGACGTGGTGTCGGGCTACCGCACCTTCCACCGCCACCGGCCCGGGCTGGTGGTGACCGACCTGGGCTTCCGCGACCAGGGGCTGTCGGGCCTGTCGCTGATCCGCCGGGTGCGGGCCCTCGAGCCGGCGACCCGGATCCTCGCCTTCAGCATGCACGACGATCCGGTGATCGTCGCCCGGGCCATCGAGGGCGGGGCCCACGGCTTCGTCCTGAAGGACACGGCGGTGACGCGCTTCCACGAGGCGCTGGCGACCGTGTCGGCCGGGCACAGCTACCTGCCGCACGAGGTCGCGACCAAGATCGCGATGCTGAATGCCGGGCTCCTGGAATCGCCCCTCGCGCGCCTGACCGCGCGGGAGGTTCAGGTGCTGTCGCTGCTGGGGGCGGGCAAGTCCAACGAGGCGATCGCCGACAGCCTGTCGATGAGCCACCGGAGCGTGTCGGCCGTCGTCTCGGGCATGAAGCAGAAGCTCGGCGCCGGCAGCCTAGCCGACCTCCTGCGCATCGCCCTGTCGCGGGACGGGCGCCCGGTGTGACGACGACCGCCGTCAGCGGGCCGGGGCTACCGCGGCACGATCAGGCCGGGAACGATCGATCCCTGCGGCCCGAACGTCGCCTCGGCCTTCCGGCAATTGGCCGCGACGTCCTTCTGGTAGGCCGCGATGTAGCGGGTCGCGGTCAGGTGCAGGTCGCCGGTCTCCAGGCTCGCCGCGTCGACGCCCAGGGCCTCGACGGTCTGCTTGAGGCGCGCCGGATCGCTGCGCAGGCCGGGGCATTCGAGGTTCACGAAACCGGCGAGCCCCGCGAGCTTCGCCGCCTGATTGCGCCGCGGATCGGCGGACGCCGGGTCCTGCGCCTGCATCGGGGGCTGTCCCTGGGGCTGGATCGGGTGTTGCGGGATGGGCTGTGCGGGGGGCTGCGCCTGAGCATGGGCCTGGGCCGTCAGAAGACCCAGGAGGCCGGCCGAGATCGGGCCGGAAAGACGGATCGCGCGCATCGCTTCTCCCATCCAGTCGCAGGAGCAGCGCGTCCGTCGACCGTCACCGCTGCGAAGAGTCGCGCAGTTCTATGCCGCTGGATCGGAGATTTACAATGCAGACCAAGCTTATAATCGTCTTAGTGACTCTGGCCTGCGCGACTTTGCCGGCGAAGGCCGCCCGCCTGACCGTGGACGACAAGGCCTCGCTGTGGCCGCGGGCGAGCGCGACCGACAAGATCGATTTCTCGACCCGGATGGGCCGGGCCTTCCACACGCTGTCGCCCAAGCTGGACGCGGCGTACTTCATGCGCTGTCTGGAGGAGACCGCCAATATCGGGGACACCAAGGACCTGCGGCTCGAGGAGATGGTGCGGACCTGCATCTCCCTGGTCCGGGACGAGGCCGAGTGAGCGGCCGGCCCGGCCTCACGGAGGGCCTCGCGCGCGGCCTCACGCCAGATGGGCGACGATGTTGACCAGCCGGTCGAACGGGTCGCGGACGTAGAACCGCTCCACGCCCCAGGGCTCACGGGCCGGGCCGTACAGCACGGGCAGGCCCGCCCGCCTCACGCGGGCGAGGACCTCCGCCAGGTCGTCGACCTCGACCGAGATGTCGGGAACCGGCGTGCCCGAGCCGCCCGCGCTGGCCACGCTGATCTGCGGCGTCGCCGACATCCCGGGGGCCGCGAAGGTCAGGATCCAGCCGTGATCCATGACCACTTCCAGGCCGAGCACCTCCGCGTAGAAGGACCGCGCCGCCTCGACCTGCGTGGTCCGGATGTTGGTGACGATCCGCTTCACGGCCATGGCCCGGTCCCCGCTGCGCGCCGCCTATCAGAGGGCTCCGCGGGCGGCCCGGCAAGGCCCGGGACGGCGCCTCGGGAATCCGCGCCCCGGCCTCGTCGCGGTCCGCCGCCCGGAAGTGCACGCAGCGATTGAAAGCGGGCCTCCGGAAAGAATCCGGAAAGCTCCCCGATGGTACCGTCCGCGCCGGTGGGACCTCGCACCGTCCAGCAGAATGTTCGCCCAGGCGGACGATTGGGATCCCCGGGTATGAACAGTGGGACGGTCGCGCTGCGGGAGAAGGCGAAGCTCCTCGACACCGTTCTCGACACGATGGATCAGGGGCTGATGATGATCGACGCCGCCGGCGTCGTTCAGGTCTGTAATGCCCGCGCCCTCGCGCTGCTCGACCTGCCGCCGGACCTGATGCGGTCCCGCCCGACCTTCGAGGCGGTGCGGCAATACCAGATCGCGCGGGGCGAGTTCGGGAAGGCGAGCGAGACCCTGCAGCGCTGGGTGGCCGCGGGCGGCCTGGAGTGCCGCGCCCACACCTACGAGCGCGAGCGCCCCGACGGCACCGTGCTGGAGATCCGCACCGTGCCGCTGCCCGACGGCGGTGCGGTGCGGACCTTCACGGACATCACCGCGCGCAAGCGGGCGGAGGAGACGCTGCAGGTCAGCGAGACCCGCCTCGCCCTGGCGCAGGATGCGGGCAGCGACGGGCTCTGGGACTGCGATCTCACGACCGGGGAGGCGTGGTCCTCCGACCGCTGGTGGGGGGTCCTGGGCTACGAGCCCGGCGAACTGGCGAGCCACGCGCGGACGTGGCGGGCCCTGCTCCACCCGGAGGATGCGGGCGCGGCCGAGCGGGCCCTGATCGAGCACCTGAGCGGGCGGGCGCCGACCTACATGTCCGAGCATCGCATGCGCCGCAAGGACGGCTCCTGGGCCTGGATGATGACGCGCGGCAAGGTGGTGGCGCGCGCCGCCGACGGCCGCGCGGTGCGCTTCATCGGCACCCAGATCGACATCAGCGCCCGCAAGGCCGCCGAGGGGCAGGTCGCCCACATGGCGCGCCACGACGGCCTCACCGACCTGCCCAACCGCGCCCTGTTCTACGAGCGGCTCGAGATCCGGCTCGCCGACCTGCATCTGAACGGCGGCACCTGCGCGGTGCTGTGCCTCGACCTCGACCGCTTCAAGGCCGTCAACGACAGCCTCGGCCACGCGGCCGGGGACTTCCTGCTCCGGGCGGTGGCCCATCGCATCCGCGCGGTGCTGCGGGCCGACGACATGGTGGCGCGCTTCAGCGGCGACGAGTTCGCCGTGCTGGTTGCCGATGCGGACGACCCCACCCGCGCGGAGGCCCTGGCGGCGCGCCTGATCGCGGCCGTCCAGGCGCCGATCCCCTTCGGCAAGCGGCGGCTGAAGGTGGGCCTGAGCGTCGGCATCGCCCGGGCACCCGGCCACGGCTTCGACAGCGAGACGCTGGTCCGCCGCGCCGACCTCGCCCTGTACCGGGCGAAGACCGAGGGGCGGAACACCCACCGGGTGTTCGAGCCCGCGATGGACGCGGCCGAGGCGGCCCGGCGCGATCTGGAGCGCGACCTGCGCCAGGCGATCGAGGGCGACGAGCTCATCCTGCACTATCAACCGCAGGTGAGCACCGCCACCGGCCGGCTTCTCGGGTTCGAGGCGCTCGTGCGCTGGGAGCATCCGACCCGCGGCCTCGTGCCGCCGAACGCCTTCATCCCCCTGGCGGAGGAGAGCGGGCTGATCCTGCCGCTCGGCGAGTGGGTGCTCCGGGCCGCCTGCCGCGAGGCGGCCCGCTGGGCGCACCCGCTGAAGGTGGCGGTGAACCTGTCGCCGCGCCAGTTCCAGCAGGCGGATCTGCCCGAGCGCGTGCTGGCCATCCTGACCGAGACGGGCCTCGCGCCGACGCGGCTCGAACTCGAGATCACCGAGACCCTGATCATCAACGACATGGCGCGGGCGCTCGGCATCCTGCGCCGGCTGAAGGCCTTCGGCGTGTCCATCGCGATGGACGATTTCGGCACCGGCTACTCGTCCCTCGCGACGCTGCAGGCCTTCCCCTTCGACAAGATCAAGATCGACCGGTCCTTCGTGGGCCATGTCGAGGTCAGCCCGCAGGCGGCGGTGATCGTGCGGGCGGTTCTGGGGCTCGGCCGCAGCCTCGGGATGAGCGTCGTGGCGGAGGGCGTCGAGACGGAGGCGCAGATGCGCTTCCTGGCCGCGGAGGCCTGCGACGAGGTCCAGGGCTACCTGATCAGCAGTCCGCAGCCGATCGAGCGGTTCGCCGCGCAGATCGACGCGTCCGAAACGTTCGTGCCACCCGGCCGCCCCGACTCGGCCGTCGCCTGAGGCGCGCCGCGACGCCCCGGCGACGGCCCGGACGCCCGAACGCTCGTCGCGGTACCGGTGCGGAGCGCCGAGCGGCGGCCCTGCCGCCGGCCTCTGTGGCACGGCCGCGACACCCGCCGACGACCGCCTGTGGATGACGCGACCTGCCCCCGATCCGTCAAGGTTCGGATGCCAGCGTGACCGCGCACCTCCGATCCGGCTCCCTCAGCTCCGCCATCCCATGTTCGCCCAGCCCCACGCCCTCATCCTCCGCCATCGCGAGCGCGTCGCCGTGCTCATCTCCTCAGCGCTGTTCCTGGCGGGCGCCCTGCCGCTCTTCTGGGCGATCGGCTGAGGCTCGATCCCGGGCCGGCCGCATCGTCGGCCGGCCGTCGAGCTTCCGCGCCGCCGCGCTCGCGAGGACGGCGGGCCGCGTTCGGCCCGCCCGAACGGCGAAGGGGCCGCCTCCTGTGGGAAGCGGCCCCTTCGCGTGTCGGGTCGGGTGCGACGGTCGGGATGCGAGCGTCGCACCCGACCGTCGCTGGTCGGTCTCAGTAGGAGCCGAACTTGTAGTTCAGGCCGGCGCGGACGACGGCGAACTCGTCGGAGCGGCGGCCGATGCCGCTGTAGACGACCGGGAAGTTGTTGGCGGCGTTGATGACGAACGCGCCCTGGTTGCGGGTGTTGCGGTCGAGGTTGACGTACAGGCCTTCGACCTTGAGCGTCACGGCCGAGGAGCGGAAGAAGTTCAGGAACGAGTCGGTGGGCAGGGCGTACTCGATGCCGCCGCCGACGGCCCAGCCGGTGCGGAAGCTGTCGTTGCCGGCGTAGCCGCCGAAGGAGCGGTCGGCGCTGCCC
>NZ_KB911304.1:0-40421 GCF_000383455.1 Methylobacterium sp. 285MFTsu5.1
CCCTCCGCCGACATGCCCAGGCCCAGCACCCGCGCGCCGCGCGCCACGATCTGCTCCAGCTCGTCGATCTCGTAGAACTCCAGGCGGATCGGGATGCCGAACCGGTCGCGCAGCGGCGTCGTCAGCAGCCCCGCCCGCGTCGTGGCGCCGACCAGCGTGAACTTCGGCAGCTCGATCTTGACCGAGCGCGCCGCCGGGCCCTCGCCGATGATCAGGTCGAGCTGGTAATCCTCCATGGCCGGGTAGAGGATCTCCTCGACCGCCGGGTTGAGCCGGTGGATCTCGTCGATGAACAGGACGTCGCGCTCCTCCAGGTTGGTGAGCTGGGCGGCCAGATCCCCGGCCTTGGCGATCACCGGCCCGGAGGTCGAGCGGAAGTTCACGCCGAGCTCGCGCGCCACGATCTGAGCCAGCGTGGTCTTGCCCAGGCCCGGCGGCCCGACGAACAGCACGTGGTCGAGCGCCTGCCCGGTCTTCCTCGCCGCCTCGATGAACACCTGCATGTTCGCCCGCGCCGCGCGCTGACCGATGAACTCGGACAGGCTCAGGGGGCGGATCGTCTGATCCGGCTCCGCGGCCGCCGCACCGGACCCCTGCGCGACCGTCCTGATCGGCGTCGCCATTCAGGCCGCCCTGGCGCGACCCGACGCCTTCTCGAAGGGCTGCACGAAGGGCTGCACCAGAACCCGCCGGCCCGAGAGGTCGTGCACGCTCACCCGCCACTCGGCCCAGTCGGTGCGGTTGGCCAGCGAGCGCCGCACGTCGGAGGCGACCTTGCGGGCGCGGTCGACGAGGCGCGCCGTCGCGCGGACCTCGGTGCCGCGGGCGTCGAACACGCATTCGAGGCCGTTGGTGCAGTGGAACCGGTACTTGGCCATCCCTCGCTCCTCCTCGGCCGCCCCGCGCGGCGCTCACCCTGTGTTCACTATATGTTCTGTTCTCGGCCGGATCCAGCCCCGGCGAAGCGTCGCAGGCGTCCCCGGAACGGACCCGCGCCAGACCCGCGCCGGACTCACGACTGCGGCCGATGGGACCGGACCGGAACACCGCGCGCCCCGCGGGCTTACCGGGCGAGACGCCTCACCGCCGGACCGGGAACCCACCATGCGCGCCACGCTCCTCGCCCTCCTGCTGGCCGCCGGCCTCGGCGCGCCCGGCCGCGCCGCCGAGGCGCCGGCCGGGTCCGACGCCCTGAAGCCGATGGTGGAGTCGAACGACCTCGTCTTCAACGGCATCACCCGGTCCGCGGACGGCCGGCTGTTCTCGCCGTTCCAGCGGCAGAGCCAGGACAAGGGGATCGAGCTCGGCGAGTGGCGGGACGGCAAGGCGGTCCCGTACCCCGACGCGGCCTGGAACGCCTGGAAGACGGGTGACGACCCGGCCAAGGCCTTCGTGGCGGTCAACGCCATCCGGATCGGGCCGGACGGGGATCTCTGGGTGGTCGACAAGGGCGCGCCCGGCATGGGCGCTGCGCCGCTGCCGGGCGGCCCGAAGCTCGTGCAGATCGACCTCGCCACGAACGCCGTGCGCAGGGTCTACCCGCTGCAGGCGGCGACCACCGAGAAGAGCTTCATCGACGATTTCCGGTTCAACGGCGGCCACATCTACCTGACGGATGCCGGCCAGCCCGGTCTGATCGTCCTCGACCGCGAGACCGGCGGCCTCCGGCGGGTGCTCGACGGACACTGGTCGACGATCGCGCAGCGCCCGCTGACCGGCCAGGGCCGCGTGCTCCGGGACGACAAGGACAAGCTGCTCTTCATCCACGCCGACCAGCTGGAAGTCTCGCCGGACGGCAAGACCTTCTACTACCAAGCGTGCACCGGGCCGCTCTACAGCATCGAGACCCGGTACCTCGACGACGCGGCCGTGAGCGACGACGAGCGCGCCCGGCACGTGAAGCTCCACGCCGCCACGGTGGCGACGGGCGGCACCGCCATCGACGCGGGCGGCACCATCTACGCGAGCGACACGGACGGCCTGCGGATCCTCAAGATCGCGCCGGACGGGACGATGAGCACGCTGGTGCAGGACCCGCGGCTCGTCTGGGTCGACGCGATGTGGATCGACGAGCAGGGCGGCCTGTGGATCCCGGCGGCGCAGATGAACCGCACACCGGCGATGAGCGGCGGCGCGGCCTCGACGGTCAAGTTCCCGACGACGATCTACCGGATGCAGATCGACGCCGAGCCGCTGCGCAACTGAGGATGGATCGGCCCGGTCCCAGGGGCGGCCTCGCGTCGGGCGGGCGGCGGCTGACGCCGAACCCGGAACCCGGGTTACAAGTTGGATCGAGGCGGGTGCCGGGCCCGGGACCCTGTACCGGGATCCGGCACCGAGGCCCGGCACGAGGAGAGGATGGACCGACCATGCGCAGGATGCAGTCGTCGCGGTGGGCCGGCGCCTTCCTGGCTGCCGGCCTGGTCGTCGCGTTCGCCCCGCCGGCGCGGGCCGACGCCGCCCTGGTCCTGCGGGAGACCCGGCTGCACACGCCGCCGGACTCGCACGAGCCGCAGCGGGCGATGGTCAACCTGCGCAACACCGGCCCGGACCTCGCGACGAACGTGACCGTGCTGTGCACCTTCACGGGGGCCGGCGGGACGGTGCTCGACACGCAGCAGGCCTCGGTGCCGGAGGTCGTGAGCCTCGCCGACGTGCAGGCCGAGACGATCTACTACGGCTGGCCCCGCGCGAGCAGCGCCACCTGCCGCCTCGCCGAGCCGTAGCCGGCGGCCCCCGTCGCCCGCCGGGCCGGCCGACGCAGCCTTAGCGGTTTCCGCGCGTTATGGTCCGGTCCCGTGGCGTCCCAGGTCCGTTTCCGGCAGAAGGCGCCCACGCCCCGCCCCTCTGTCGCAGCGCCAGCCCCGTGCCCGTATCCCCCGCCCTCCCGATTTTGGCGATCCGCCCCGACCGCCCCGCGCGGCTGGCGGGGGAGTCCATCGCGACGCACGGGCGCTGAGCGTGGACGAGACGGGGACCGAGGCGCTCCTGCGGCGCGCCCGCGCGCTGGAGGCGGAGGCCGCCGGACTCCGGGCGCGGGCGGCCGCCACCGGCGCTGAGGCGGACGCCCCGACGCTCCCGCAGCCCCCCGCCGACCTGTCCGGGGCCGGCCTCGCCCTCCGGGAGGCCGAGGCGCGCCTGCTGCGGGCGCAGGAGGCGGGCGGGATCGGCCTGTTCACCGTGGGGGTCGCGGACGGGCTCCTGCACCCGACCCCGCAATTCTGCCGGCTCTACGGCCTGCCGGAGCGCGACACCTACCCGGCCGAGCTGGTCGAGGCGCTGATCCTGCCGGAGGACCGGGCCCTCGTCTCGACGGCGGCGAGCCGGCGCCGCGGCGACCCCCCGCGGGACGTCGCCTACCGGATCCGGCGGCCGGATACCGGCGAGATTCGCTGGATCGCCCGGCAGGGGGAGATCGAGCGCGACGCCGCGGGGCGGCCGGTGCGGTTCTCCGGGGTGGCGCGCGACATCACCGAGCAGCGCGAGGCCCGCGACGCCCTGCGCGCCGGCGAGGAGCGCTACCGGACGCTGTTCGAGGCCATCGACGACGGCTTCTGCATCATCGAGTTCTTCGACGGCTCGCACGGCCCGCTGAGCGACTACGTCCACGTCGAGGCCAATCCCGGCTACGAGCGCCACACCGGCATCGCCGGCATCGTCGGGCGGACGCTGCGCGACCTCGTGTCGGCCGAGGACGCGGAGGCCTGGCTCGAGCTCTACGGCGGCGTGCTCCGCACCGGTGTCCCGATCCGGTTCGAGCGCTTCTTCGCCCAGGCCGACCGCTTCATCGACGTCTCGGCCGCCCGGATCGGGCCGGCGAGCCGGCGCCAGGTCTCGGTGCTGTTCCGGGACATCACCGCGCGCCGGCAGGCGGAGGACGCCCTGCGCGCCAGCGAGGCGCTCGCCCGGACCAACATCGAGCGCGTGCAGCTCGCCCTCGCGGCCGGCGCCATCATCGGCACGTGGCACTGGGACCTGCCGAGCGACCGGTTCACGGTCGACGAGGGCTTCGCCCGCAGCTTCGGCCTCGACCCGGCGCTGGGCCGGGACGGCATCCCGCTCGCCCGGATCGTCGCGACCGTGCATCCGGACGACCAGCCCGGGCTGGCCGCGGCCATCAACGCGGCCGTCGCCCGGGGCGGCGCCTACGCGCACCAGTACCGGGTCCGCCGGGCGGACGGGCGCTACTACTGGCTGGAGGCCAACGGCCGCGTCGACCACGCGCCCGACGGCACGCCCCTGAGCTTCCCCGGGGTCCTGATCGACGTGGACGAGCGCCGCGCCGTCGAGGCCGAGCGGGACCGCGTCGCCGCGGCGCTGCGCAGCCTCAACGAGACCCTGGAGCAGCGGGTCGCCGAGCGGACGGCCGAGCTGATGCGCGCCGAGGAGGCCCTCCGCCAGTCGCAGAAGATGGAGGCGGTCGGCCAGCTCACCGGCGGGCTCGCCCACGACTTCAACAACATGCTGGCCGGCATCGTCGGCTCGCTGGAATTGATGCAGACCCGGATGCTGCAGGGCCGGGTCGGCGACCTCGACCGCTACATCGGCGCGGCGCAGGGCGCGGCCAAGCGCGCCGCCGCCCTGACCCACCGCCTGCTGGCCTTCTCCCGCCGCCAGACCCTCGACCCGAAGCCGACGGACGCGAACCGCCTGGTCGAGGGCATGATGGAGCTCGTGCGCCGCACGGTCGGCCCCGCGGTGGCGATCGAGTCGGTCGGGGCCGGCGGCCTGTGGCCGACGCTGGTCGATCCGAGCCAGCTCGAGAACGCGCTGCTCAACCTGTGCATCAACGCCCGGGACGCGATGCCGGCGGGCGGGCGCATCGTCATCGAGACCGCCAACCGCTGGCTCGACCACCGGGCCGCCCAGGAGCGCGAGCTGGAGCCGGGGCAGTACGTGACGCTCTGCGTCTCGGACAACGGCACCGGCATGACCCCCGACGTGGTCGCCAAGGCCTTCGACCCGTTCTTCACCACCAAGCCGATCGGCGAGGGCACCGGCCTCGGCCTGTCGATGATCTACGGCTTCGCCAAGCAGTCCGGCGGGCAGGTCCGGATCTACTCGGAGGTCGGCCAGGGCACGATGGTCTGCCTCTACCTGCCCCGCCATCTCGGCGAGGCGGAGGCCGAGGTGATCCTGCCCGACCTCGCCCACGCGCCCCGCGCCGAGCAGGGCGAGACGGTCCTGGTTGTGGACGACGAGCCGACCGTGCGGATGCTGGTCACCGAGGTGCTGGAGGATCTCGGCTACGCGGCGATCGAGGCGGCGGACGGCGCCTCGGGGCTGAAGGTCCTCCAGTCGGACGTGCGCGTCGACATGCTCATCACCGATGTCGGCCTGCCCGGCGGCATGAACGGCCGCCAGATGGCCGATGCCGGCCGCCAGCACCGGCCCGACCTGAAGGTCCTGTTCATCACCGGCTACGCCGAGAACGCCGCCCTCAACCACGGCCATCTCGGCCCCGGCATGCAGGTGATGACGAAGCCCTTCGCCCTGGAGGCGCTCGCGACCCGCATCCGCGGCATCATCGGCGGCGAGGGCTGAGATCCGGACGGCCCCGGGCGGGCGGTGCCCCCGGGGCACACGGCGTCGCAGGGACGTGCGGAACGGGTTCGCCGGCCCGGGCGTCATTGCCATACCGCGGCGGCGCGCCCATGAGGGCGTCCTCGCGGGCACCATCGCGGGCGTCCTCGGCACGGGGCCCGGCGGGCGGGCGGGCCCGGGAGCGGACCGGCAGGGCCGCGCCGAACGGAGGCGACAGGGAAGCTACCGTGGACACGCAGACCATCCCGGCCGAACTCACGACCTTCTTCGAGAAATCCCACATCGCCCTGGCGCTGGCCGCGGCGGGCGACGACAACGTCCTGCTCCTGGTGAACGAGCGGTTCCACCAGCTCACCGGCTACACGGGCGCGGAGGTCGTCGGGCGCAATTGCCGCCTCCTCCAGCGCGACGCCGACAACCGGGAGGCGCGGGCCAAGATCCACGCCTTCCTGGAGAACGACCGTCAGGACACGGTGCGCACGCCGATCGTGAATTTCCGCAAGGACGGGAAGCCCTTCGTCAACCTGCTGTACATGTCCAAACTGAAGGCGCTCTCGGGCGAGGTGCGCTACCTTTTCGCATCCCAATTCGACGTCAGCCGCTCGCAACCCGAGTTGCTTTCCGCCTACGATGCAGAACTGGGCCGGACCCTGTCCCGGCTGACCCCGACGCTTGCGGAGAGTGGGCTCGTCATCGAGGGCTCGCTGATGACGATCGCCAACACGGTCGCCACGGTCGCGCAGGCCAAGCTCACGCTCGCGGATCTCGATGCACCAGGATTTCCTTAACGCCCCCGGAGGCGAGGCCTCGGAGGTCCTGGACGGCGCCGGCACGGTGACGGCGCCGCCCTTCGCCGGGCCGGTCGTGGGCATCGGCGCCTCGGCGGGCGGGCTCGAGGCCCTGCGGGAGATGCTGGCGCGCGCCCGGCCGCCGACCGGCATGGCCTTCGTCATCGTCCAGCACCTCGACCCCAACCACGAGAGCATGCTGGCGCAGCTCCTCGACCGGCAGACGGAGCTGGAGGTGCTCCAGTGCGAGGGCGGGGAGCGGATCGCGGGCGACAAGGTCTACATCATCCCGCCCGGCCGGGGCCTCGTCATCCAGAACTGCGTCCTCGAACTCACCCACTTCGTCCAGCCGCGGGGCCTGCGCCGGCCGATCGACGACTTCTTCCTGTCGCTCGCGGTCGACCAGCAGGCCAACGCCGCCTGCGTGATCCTGTCGGGCACGGGGGCCGACGGCACGACCGGCCTGCGGGCGATCAAGGAGCACGGCGGCGTCTGCGTGGTGCAGCAGCCCGACACCGCCCGCTACGACGGCATGCCGCTCTCGGCGGTCGGGACCAGCCTCGTCGACTTCGTGCGGCCGCCGGGCGAGATCGTCGACTGCCTCACCACCTTCTTCCGCCGCCGCGGCACCGACGCCGTCGACGCCGAGTCCCGCCTCGTCGCCGACCACATCGACGACCTCTGCCGGGTCATCCGCGCGGCGGTGGGCCACGACTTCGCCGGCTACAAGCGGACCACCCTGGTCCGGCGGGTCGAGCGGCGCATGCACGTCCTCGGGCTCGAGTCCGGCCGGGCCTATCTCGGCCGCGTCCGGGCCGACAAGACCGAGTGCGAGGCGCTGTTCCGCGACCTCCTGATCAACGTCACCCGCTTCTTCCGCGACGCCGAGATGTTCGAGCTCCTCCGGGAGCGCGTGGTGGAGCCCCTGCTGCGCACCCGCGATCCCGAGGAGGACATCCGGGTCTGGATCCCGGGCTGCTCCAGCGGCGAGGAGGCCTACAGCATCGCCATGCTGTTCGCCGACGCCGCCCGCCGCCTCGGCCTGCCGCCGGCGGTCCAGATCTTCGCCACCGACATCGACGAGCGCATGCTCCAGATCGCCCGGGAGGCGACCTACCCGGCCGCCGCGCTCGCCGACATCCCGGCCCATCTGCGGGAGCGCTACGTCGTCCTCCACGCCGAGCGCTTCACCGTCGCGGCCGAGATCCGCGACCTGATCCGCTTCTCCAGCCACAGCCTGGTCAAGGACCCGCCCTTCTCGCGGGTCGACCTCCTGTCCTGCCGCAACCTGCTGATCTACTTCGACGAGCGCCTCCAGCAATCGGTGGTGCCGCTGTTCCACTACGCGGTCCGGCCGGGGGGCTACCTGTTCCTCGGCCCCTCGGAGAGCGTCAGCCGCTTCGAGCACCTGTTCCCGGTCATCGACCAGCACGCCCGCCTGTTCGAGCGGCCGCCGGGCGCGCCGCAATACCCGATCGACCTGCCGGGGAGCGCCCGCCGGGGCGAGGCCCGGCGCGGCGGGCGCGAGGAGCGGCGCGGCGAGCCCTCGATCGCCGACGAGACCGTGGCGGTGCGCCGCGTCATGGAGCGCTACGCCCCGCCCAGCATGGTGCTCAACGAGGACGGCGGCATCATCGCCGCCTACGGGCGCCTGAGCCGCTACTTCGACTTCCCGGTGACCCGGACCGGCGGCACCAGCGCCATCACCCTGGCGCGCCCGGGCCTGCGCGACGTCATCGGCCCGCTGCTCCGCCAGACCCGCGACGCGCGCAAGCGCGTGGTCGTCCGCGACGTGGAGATCCGCTCGGAATACGGCGTCCAGCCGGTGGAGCTGATCTGCGATCCCCTGCCCGACGGCTCGATGCTCCTGGTCCTGCGCGACACCGGCGCCTTCCGGGCGGCGGACAACCTCGACCTGATCGAGATGGATGCCGGCGGCGACCACGTCGAGGCGCTGGAAGAGGAGCTGCTGCGCACCCGCTACAAGCTGCGCTCGGCGGTCGAGGAGCTGGAGACGACGAACGAGGAGCTGAAGAGCTCCAACGAAGAAATGATGTCGATGAACGAGGAGCTCCAGTCGACGAACGAGGAGCTGTCCACGGTCAACGACGAGCTGAAGACCAAGGTCGAGCAGCTCACCATCGCCAATGCCGACCTGCGCAATTTCTTCGAATCCACCGACCTCGCCGTCGTGGTGCTCGACCGCGAGCTGAAGGTGCGCAGCTTCACCACGTCGGCCACCACGATCTTCCCGCTGCAGCCGGGCGATCGCGGCCGCCCCCTCGCCGACGTGTCGAGCCGGCTCGCCGGGCACGAGTACCTGCACGACGCCCAGGAGGTCTGCGCCGGCGGCTCGGTGATCCAGCGGCGCGTCGCCACCCGGGACGGGGAGCGCACGCTCTCGCTGCGGGTGCTGCCCTACCGCCTGCAGAACGGCAGCGTCGACGGCGCCACCCTGGTGCTCACCGACATCACCGAGGCGCTGTCGCTGGAGCGCCAGCTCGCCGCGGAGCGCGAGCGGCTGGAACTGGCCGTGAAGGCCGGGGGCATCGGCGTCTGGGAATACAGCCCGGATGCCGGGACCGTCGTGGTCGACAGCATCGCCGGCACGATGTTCGGCCTCGCTCCCGACACCCCGCACCCCACCGCGTCCCTGGCGGCCAGCGTGCTGCCCGAGGACCGTCCCGGCTTCGAGGCGGCGCTGTCCGAGGCGGCGCACGGGCTAAACGAGTTCGAGGCGCGCATCCGCGTGCGCGCCGCCGACCACGCGCCGCGGCACATCCGCAGTTACGGGCGCCTGACCCGGAGCGGCGACCGGAAGCGGATCGTCGGCGTCTGCATCGACGTGTCGCCCGAATACGCGCTCGCCGAGACCCGCGACCTGATGCTGCGGGAGATGAACCACCGGGTGAAGAACCTGTTCGCGATCATCGGCGGCATGATCTCGGCGGGCGCCCGCACGCACCGGGAGATCGGCGTCTTCGCCACCGACATGCGCGACCGCATCTCGGCCCTCGGGCGGGCGCATTCCCTGGCCGACCCGTCCGACGGCCAGGGCATGAGCGATCTCGCGGGCCTGATCGGCGCGACCCTGCGCCCGTACCGCGACCACGTCCCCACGGTGATCGAGGGCCCCCTCGTGGCGATCAACTGGCGGCACGTGTCGTCGCTGGCGATGATCCTGCACGAGTGGGCGACGAACTCGGTGAAGTACGGCGCGCTCGGGGCCGACGACGGCGCGCTGTCGGTCACCTGGGACCGGCAGGAGGCGGGACTCGTCCTGGACTGGTGCGAGCGGATGGCCCGTGTCCCGGAGCCGAGGCCCGGACGAGGTTTCGGGACGATGCTGGTGGAGATGTCCCTGCGCCAGCTCGAAGCGACCGTGACGCGCAGCCACGACGCCGCCGAGTACCGGATCACGCTGCATCTGCCCGAGGCGGCACTCCTGCGGGGCTGACGCGCGCTCAGGGATATCCGTGCGTCGGCCGTCCTTGCGAGCGCAGCGAAGCAATCAAGTCGGCGCCACGCTTGCCGATGCTGCGCGACCCTGGATTGCTTCGCTGCGCTCGCAAAGACGGCGAGGTCTCCCGATCCTTCACCGCGGGTTCGGGAGGAGTCACGATGCCGGAGGGCGCCGGACGAACCGGCGCCCCGCCCCCCTCAGTCGATGACTTCGACGATGCGGTGGCCGCGATCGACCAGGACGGGCTGGTCGTTCACGATGGTGTAGCGGTAGCCCGGACGCACCCGGTACTCGGTGGGCACGTCGTAGTAGGTGACGCTGTCCTCCGGCAGCACGGTGCCGACCCGGACCGGGCCGCCCCAGCTGTAGGAGCGCGCGCCGCGCTCGCGGACGTAGCTGCGGAACCGCGGGCGGTCGTCGACGCCCAGGATGCCGCCGACCGTGCCGGTCGCCGCGCCGACCGCGCCGCCGACGATGCCGCCGACCGGACCGGCCGCGTCGGCGCCGACCGCCGCACCCTCGGCCGCGCCCCGCAGGGTGCCCTGCGCCTGGGCGGCCGCCGGGAGGGCGAGGAGGCCGGCCGTCGCCAGCGACAGAAGAAGCTTGTTGGTCATGCTGAGATCTCCAGGGTCGTCAGGGCGCGGCTGTCCGCCGAGGATCAGTTGCAGCCTTCCTTGTGGACGGTCTTGGAGTTGCCCATGCCGTCCTCCTTGTGGACGGTCTTCGAACCGCAATCGACGCTGCCGGTGGTGACCTCGCGCTTCTCGACGACGGTGTCGCGGTGGTCGACGACGGCGGGCCCGTCGCGGCGGATGACGGTGGTCTCCTCGGCGCTCGCCGCGCCGCACAGGGCCGCGAACAGGGCGCCCGAGAGAATGATGGTCCGCATGGTTGGCCTCCTGACTTCAATCGAAGCCAGCAACGGCAGCGGCGGAGAAAGGGTTCCACGCGCATTGATCGGTAGATCACGCGGATATTCGCGATGCGGCACGGTATTGGTTGTGTACAATCGACCGCCCCGGTCCCGCTTAGCTGTTCGGGACGGGAGCGACGCCTCAGCCGGCCAGGGGCGGCACCCGGGAGCACCACGCGTGCGCCCGCTCGTACTGGTGGGCGACGCGCAGGATCTCGGCCTCGGCGAAGGGCCGGGCGGCGATCTGGAGGCTGATCGGCAGGCCGCGCCGGTCGAAGCCGCAGGGCAGCGCGATGGCGGGCAGGCCCGCGAGGTTGAACGGGTAGGTCAGGCGCCAGGAGGCCGCCAGCACGCTCTCCGCGCGCCCGCCGAGCGTCACCGCCGACTCGTCCGTCCGCCACGCGGTCAGCGGCGAGGCCGGGCCGACGATCACGTCGGCCTCGGCCAGGACGGCGGCCATCTCGTCCATGATCAGGGCCCGCACCTGCTCGGCCCGCAGGTAGTCCGGCCCGGTCACGAGCCGGCCCATCTCCACGAGGTCGCGGACGTCGGCGGCGAAGCCCGCCACGTGGCCCCGGGCGAGGCTGCGGTCGTGGTAGGCGGTCGAGGAGGCGAGCTCGATGGCGTAGATGGCGCCGAGGCCGTGGCGCAGGGACGGCACCGCGACGTCGCGCACCGCGCAGCCCCGGTCTTCGAGGAAGCGGAGCGCCGCCTCGACGGCGGCGGCGACGTCGTCGTCGATTGCGTCGAAGAAGTGGTTGCGGATCACCGCGACCCGCAGGCCCCGGATCGGCCGGTCGAGCCCGGCCGTGTAGTCGGGGACCGGCGCCGCGCTGGCCGCGGGATCGCCGGCATCCGGGCCGGCGAGCGCCTGCAGCATCAGGGCGGCATCGGCCACCGTCAGGGTCAGCGGCCCGGCATGGTCGAGGGACCAGGAATGCGGCACGATCCCCGACCGGCCGACCCGGCCGTAGGTCGGCTTGAGCCCGACGATCCCGCACAGGGCGGCCGGGATCCGGATCGAGCCGCCCGTGTCCGAGCCGAGCGCGGCCGGGCAGAGGCGGCCCGCGACCGCCGCGCCCGAGCCGCCGCTGGAGCCGCCGGGCACCCGGTCGGGGTCCCAGGGGTTGCGGGTCGGCGGCGTGACCATGCCCCAGGCGAATTCGTGCATCCGCGTCTTGCCGAGGATCACCGCGCCGGCCGCCCGCAGCCGCGCCACGGCGTGGCTGTCGGCCGCCGGGAAGGTCAGGGCCTCCACAGCCGTGCCGGCCCGGGTCGGCATGTCGGCGGTGGTGTAGTTGTCCTTGACGGCGATCGGGATGCCGTGGAGCGGGCCGCGCGGCCCCGTCCGGGCGATCTCGGCATCGGCCGCGCGCGCGGCGTCGAGGGCCGCGGGCGAGAGGTGGACGACGCTGTTCAGGGCGCCGTCGAGGCGCGCGATCCGGTCGAGGCTGGCGCCGACGAGCTCGGCGCTCGACAGCTCCCGCGCCGCGATCCGCCGCGCGAGCTCGGTGATCGGGGCTTGCCAGAGGGCGTCAGTCGCGGCGGTCGTCATGGGGCACCCGGCGGTAGGGGAGCGTCGGATCGAACACGACCGGCGGGTGGATGTCCGCGAGGTCGAGGTCGCGCAGCCGCGCGATCTCGGCGAGCACCGGCGCGAACTGCGCCAGCAGGTGGGCGACCCGCTGGGGCTCCTGGCGCAGGCCGACGACGTCGCGCAGCAGGTCGGGGGCTGCATCCCCGGCGGCGCCCGGCCGCTCGGCGGGAGGCCTGAGCAGCATCGCCACGACGTCGTCCGGCAGGGCGCCGGCCGGGCCGTCCTTCCGGGGCATGCCGGCCACGAACGGCACGAGCTGACGGCGGGCGACCAGGAGAACCCGGCGCAGCTCGGCGACGGGCTCGGCGTGCTCGTCGACCCGCAGGTCGAGGTGCGGGTAATCCTCGCCGGCGACGATCTTGAGCGCCGCCGACTGCTTGCCGCGCCGGTCGCCGCCGGCCGCGTCGCCGGCCTCCAGGCTGCGCATCAGCCGCTCGTCGAGATCCTGGGCGGCGCTCCCCTCGAAGGCCGCCGCCATGGCGTCGACCACGCCCGGCCCGGCGAGCATGTTGCCCTGGACCGCGTAGCCGGGCCCGGTGCGGTGGCCGGCCGCCGGCGTGCATCCGGCGCCGGTCCAGGCGGCGGCCCGCCCCTGCCCGTCGACGAGGCCGAGCTGGCGCAGGTCCGGACGGTCGTCGGTGGCGAGGGCCGCCGCCAGCGCGGCGTCGGGATCCTGCCCGCCGGCCAGCCCGTCGAGGATGCGGGCGGCGAGGTAGGGGTTCACCCAGGACTGGGTGGTGACGGCCCCGATCCCGGCCCTGAGGAACGGGCACAGGCCGCCCACCGCCGGGACGGCGCTCGCCACCGCGACGCCGAGCTGGCCGGTCCGCGGGCAGCGGGCGGCGATCGAGAAGGTGTTGAGTTCTCTCATGCGCTTACGGCTTCCTCCTCCCTGCTCCCGATCCACCGCCGTCTTTGCGAGCGCAGCGAAGCAATCCAGCAGCGCCCCGTCCGGGAGCGTGGCGCGACCCTGGGTCGCTTCGCTGCGCTCGCGATGACGGTGGCGGATCCGGGTCGACCTCACACCGCCAGATGGTCGATGACGCGTGCCCGCGCGTCCGGCGCCTGCGCCGGACCGCTGTCGACGATCTCGCCGAGCTTGAGGACGGCGTAGCGATCGGCGAGCGCCAGCGCGAAGGCGACGTGCTGCTCCACCACCAGCATGGACACGCCCGCGGCCCGCTCGGCCTGGAGCACGCCGCGCAGGCGCTCGACCATGGAGGGCTGCACGCCCTCGGAGATCTCGTCGATCAGCAGGAGGCGCGGGCGCAGCATCAGGGCGCGCCCGAGGATCAGCATCTTCTGCTCGCCGCCCGAGAGGGTGCCGGCCCGCTGGGCCAGCCGGTCCTTCAGGAACGGGAAATGGCCGAACAGCCGCTCCAGCGCCTCCGGCAGCATCCGGTCGGAGGGCACCGCGAGGCGCAGGTTGTCGCGGATCGACAGGTCCTGGAACAGGGGCTGCTCCTGCGGCGCGTAGCCGACGCCGAGCGCGTTGAGCTTGGCCGGCGTGAGGCCGGCGAGCG
The DNA here is from genome assembly GCF_000383455.1 of Methylobacterium sp. 285MFTsu5.1. NCBI lineage: Bacteria > Pseudomonadati > Pseudomonadota > Alphaproteobacteria > Hyphomicrobiales > Methylobacteriaceae > Methylobacterium > Methylobacterium sp. 285MFTsu5.1. The sequence goes on from NZ_KB911304.1 coordinate 13,829, forward strand.
CCTGGCCCCCGACCGTGATGGCGCCGCCGCGCAGGGCCACCATGCCCAGGACGGTCTTGAGCAGCGTGGTCTTGCCCATGCCGTTCTTGCCCAGCAGCGCCACGATCTCCCCCGGCCCGACCGAGAGGGACACGTCCCGCACGATGGCGACGGCGCCGTAGCCGCTCGACACCCCGTCGAGGGCGAGGGCGGCCCCCGCCGGCGCGATCTGCCGTGCTGCCCGCCGTGCTGCCTCACCCATGGGCGCCTCCCGAGTAGATGGTCCGGACCAGTTCGGAGCCCACGACGTCCTCGACCGTGCCGTCCAGGACCAGCCGGCCCTGGTGCAGCACCACGATCCGCGACGAGATCTCGCGCACGAAATCGAGGTCGTGCTCGACCAGCACGGCGGCGATCCGGCCCTCGGCGGTGAGCGCCTTGAGGACGGTCCCGATGGTGGTGCGCTCGGCCTTGGTCAGGCCCGCGGTGGGCTCGTCGAGCAGGATCAGCCGCGGCTCCAGCGCCACCACCATGGCGAGCTCCAGCGCCTGCTTCTGGCCGTGGGACAGGAGGCGCGACGGCTGCGTCAGCTGGCGGTCGAGGCCGGTCATGCGCAGGACGTCGAGGGCGGGCTGCGGCAGGCCCAGCGTCTCGGCCCGCCCGACCGGGCTCAGGCCGTCGTGGGACGCCCGGGCGAGGCGGAGGCAGTCGGCCACCGACAGGCTCTCGAACACGCTCGCCACCTGGAACTTGCGCCCGACGCCGAGGCCGACGATCCGGTTCGGCGTCAGCCCGGTGATCGGCGTGCCGCCGACGGCGATCGCGCCCTTGAACGGCTCGGTGCCGTCGCTGAGGCAGCGCATCAGCGTGGTCTTGCCGGCGCCGTTGGGCCCGACGAGGCTGACGAGCTCGCCCGCCCGGATCTCGAGGTCGATGCCCTCCAGCACCGTCAGGGCGCCGTAGGCCTTAGCGAGGTTCTCGACCTTGAGGATCGGGGTCCCGGTCGCCTCGGTGCCGGTCACCTCCGGCCCGGCCGCCTCGGTCCCGGCCGCCCGCGCGACGAGGCGCGGCGGCGCCGGCTGCCGCCGGCCCACCGGCAGCGCCCGCCAGAGGCGGCCGACGAGGTCGGCGAGGCCGCCCGGCAGCAGGATGATGATGACCACGAAGGCCGAGCCCAGGAGGAGCTGCCAGAGGAACGGCAGGTCGCCCGAGAGATTCGCCGCGAGGTAGTCGATCGCGACGGTGCCGAGCACCGGGCCGAGCAGCGTGCCGCGGCCGCCGAGCGCCACCCAGATGACCAGCTCGGTGCCGAACAGGAAGCCGGCATTCTCGGGCGCGACCACGCCCGAGGCGTTGGCGAACAGGAAGCCCGCGAGCCCCGCCACCGCGGCGAGGGACGCGGTGAGCCGGATCTGCAGGCGCCGCGGGTTGAGGCCGAGATAGGCGCAGCGCGCCTCGTTGTCCCGGAGCGCCACGAGGGCACGGCCGGCATCGGCCCGGACCAGGATCCAGGCCGCCAGCGTGACGGCGATCAGGAACAGGGCCGCGAGGCGGAAATAGCCCTCGGTCTCGAAGGGCAGCACGTCGAAGCCGACGAGGCCGCTGCTGGAGCCGGTCCATTCCCCGCCCGCGTAGATGAGCTGCACGACGACGATCGGGACGACGAGCGAGATCACCGAGGCGTAGAGCGGGGTCGAGCGGTGGTAGAAGGACAGCCAGCCGACCGCGAGGCCGAGCAGGGCCGGCGCGACGAGCGCCGCCGCGATGGCCGCGGCGATCCCGAGCGGCGTCGCCCCGTAGGCGGCGAGGATCATCGCGGTGGCGTAGGCGCCGATGCCGAAGAACGCCGCCTGGCCGAAGGTCAGGATCCCCGCGAAGCCCCAGAGCAGGTCCACCGTGACGGCCAGCACCGCGTAGATCATCGAGCGGGTCAGGACGTTGACCGCGAAGGTGTCGAGGACGAGCGGCGCGATCCAGAGGGCCAGCGCCGCCAGGCCCGCGACCACGAAGGGCGCGGCGCGGGACAGGCGGCGTCCGCGGGGCGCCGCGGCGGCACGCTCGGCGACGGGCAGGGTCTCAAGCACGGGAGAAACCTTTCGGGCTGATCCGCAGCACGAGGGCGGCGAGCACCGCGACGGCGATGCTGCCCAGGATCGGGCTCACGAAGGTGCTGATCAGGACCTGCGCGGCCCCGAAGACCAGGCAGGCCGCCGCGAGCGCCAGGTACGAGGCGTCGGCGACCATCACCAGCATGAAGGCGCCGATCAGCCAGGAGACGCCCATGTTCGGATCGACGCTGGTGAGCGGCGTGAGCAGGACGCCGGCGAGGCCCGCGAAGCCGGCGCCGAGCATGAACACGACGAGGCGCACCCGGCCCGTGTCGATGCCGAGGCTGCGCGCCAGGGTCTCGTTCATGATCACCGCCCGGGCCGAGAGGCCGAGCCGGGTCCGCTCGATGGTGAGCGCGAACAGCGTGCCGATCGCCAGCGCGATGCCGAGCGCCACGAGGCGGTAGGCCGAGTAGTCGACGCCGAGGAACGCGACGGTGCCGGCGTAGAGGTTCGGGGTGAGCTGGACGTCCCGGCCGAAGGCCAGGGTGATGAGCTGCCCGACCACGATGCCGAGCCCCCAGGTGGCGAGAATCGCGTCCAGCGGCCGCCGGTAGAGCGGGCGGATGATGAAGTGCTCGGCGAGCCCGCCGAGCGCCGCGCCGACGACGAAGGCGAGCGGCAGGGCGAGCCACGGATTGAGCCCGAGCCTGGCGGTCACCACCGCGCAGTAGGCGCCGACCGTCAGCCACGCCCCGTGGGCGAAGTTGATGATCTTGAGCACGCCGAAGATCGCCAGGAGGCCGATCGCGACGATGAACAGGATCGCCGCCGTGGTCAGGATGTCGAGGGTGAGCAGCATCGGGGATTCCGGGTGCGCGTGTCGTCGCGGGCTGAGGGAGGGATTTGGCGGGTGACGACGGTCCCCTCCCCCTCTGCGGGCTTGCCGAGTCACGTATCGACCACGGCACCGCGGCTTCCGGACCGGGCGCGGGTCCCCTCTCCCGTGCGGGAGAGGGACAGGGTGAGGGGTGTGACCTCTCCGGAGAAGTCTCGTCCGAGACAGCGCGACGACGGCGCACTCGATCCTGGAGCGTCTAATCCCTCACCCCAACCCTCTCCCGCACGGGAGCGGGGGCACGTGGCGCTCCGTCATCGACGTCGGCGCGAGACGGGTGGATATCGTCGCCCGCCCGGGCGAGGCCTCGTGCCCCGCCCCTCACTGCAGCTTCGGGCACTGCTCGCCGGGATCGACGTCCTTGAAGGTGCCGGCGACCTTCACGGTGCCGTCCTTCTGGATCTGGCCGAGATACATGGTCAGCGGCGCGTGGTGCTGCTTGCTCATGGTGATCGTGCCCCGCGGCCCGGTGAAGCTCACGGTCGGGAGCGCCTCCAGCACCTTGGCGGTCTCGGTCCCGCCCGCCTTCTCGACGGCGGCCTTGTAGAGGTAGATCGCCTCGTATTCCGGCACCGAGAGGTCGTTCGGCGTGCGCAGCTCCGCGCCGAACTTCTTCTGCATCGCCGCCAGGAACGCCTTGTTCTCCGGGCTGTCGATCCCGGTGACGTAGGAGGCCGAGAGGTAGACGCCCTCAGCGTCCGCGCCCATGCTCTTGGCGGTGCCCTCGTCCAGCGCGAGGTTGGCGAAGGGCAGCGACACGCCCGCGCCGCGCAGCTGCTTGGTCAGCGTCACGTTCGGCGCGCCGCCCGCCGTCGAGGTGATCAGCGCGTCGGGCTTGGCCTCCTTCAGCTTGGAGATGATCGCCGTCCAGTCGCTGCCGTCCATCGGCAGGTACTCCTCGCCGACCACCTTGCCGCCGGTCTTCTCGACGTAGCTCTTGGCGAAGCCCAGCATGCCGCGGCCGAAGGCGTAGTCGCTGCCGATCAGGAAGTAGGTCTTGGCGCCCTTCGCCTTGAAGGCGTCCACCACCGGCGGCACCTGCTGCTCCGGCACCCAGGCGTCCACGAACATGTTCTTGTTGCAGGAATGGCCCTCGTAGAACGAGGTGTAGATGTACGGCACCTTCCCCTTGGTGACGGCGGGCAGGCCGGCGTTGCGGGCCGCGCTCGTCTCCATCGAGATCAGGACGTCGACCTTCTTCTGGTAGATCAGGCTGTCGAAGGCCTTCTGGGCGCCGGCCGCCCCCGAGGCGTCGTCGGCCACCTCTAGGACGAGCTTGCGGCCGAGGACGCCGCCCTTGGCGTTGATCTCCTCCACGGCGAGCTCGGCCGACTGCACCACCGAGGGGGCGACGACGCTGTTGGCGCCCGACAGGCCGATCGGGATGCCGATGACGATCGGCTTGCCGTCGGCGGCCTGCGCGGCCGTGGCGGCCTGCGCGGCGGCGAGGGCGAGCGCGGCGGCGCCGACGAGGGACCATTTCACCATGAACGAACTCCTTGGATGACGACGGTGCGAAGCGGGCTCAGCCGTAGATGTCGGCGCGGCGGTCGCGCAGGAGCGAGTTGAACGCGTTGAGGTCCTTGCGCCCGGCCGCGTCGAGGTCGACCAGCGCCGAGACGGTCTCGGTCCGGTCGCGGCTCGCCGGGCCGGCGAGCGGCCAGCCCTTGGGGCCGATGATCAGGCTCTGCCCCTCGAAGGGCTGGCCGCGCTCGACGCCGACCCGGTCGGCGCAGGCGATGAAGATGCCGTTCGAGTGCGCGGCGGCCCGGTGCAGGGTGTTGGCCATGGCGGCCTCACCGTCGGGCTGGTCGGGCATCGGCACCCAGTTGGTCGGGATGCAGACGATCTCGGCGCCGGCGAGCGCCAGCTGCCGGAAGGTCTCGGGGAACCAGCCGTCGTAGCAGATGGCGACGCCGACCTTCCCGAGCGCGGTGTCGAAGACCGGGAAGCCGAGATCGCCCCTGGCGAAGAACACGTTCTCCTGATCCCAGAGATGCGCCTTACGGTAGGTGCCGATGTAGCCCTCCGGCCCGACGATCACGGCGGCGTTGTAGAGGGTCTCGCCGGCGGACTCGGCGATGCCCGCCACGATGTGCACGCCGAGCTCCGCGGCGAGCGCCGCCCAGGCGCGGGTGGTCGGGCCGTCCGGCACCGGCTCGGCCAGCGCGGCGGCCTCCGCGGCGGATTCGAACACGTAGCCGGTGCTCGCGAGTTCCGGCAGCACGATCAGCCGGCCGCCCTCGGCGGCGGCCGCGCGGACGAGGTCCGACGCGCGCGCCATGTTCGCGTCGACCGCGCCGAATTCCGGCTCGAACTGGATGCACGACACCCGTATCGGCGGGCGCGCGGGATCGTTCGCCTGGACCATGAGAGCTCCGAAACGCAAAAAGCCCCTGGGCGCGGAGACAGATCATCCGCGAACCAGAGGCTTCAAAGCCGTGATGTCGTGCAGCACTGCTGCTGCGGGGCAACCTTGCCCGGTTAGACTACGATACGCACCCCGAAACAGACCGCAAGACCATAAATGCGGCAGGCTGCTGCGATCAAGTCTTTTCCGCCAACGCGATGCGCAGGCCGAGTCCGCTCATCGCCTCGTGGGCGGAGACCACGCTCTCGGCCACGCTCGCCATCGGCACACGGGCGGCGGTGGCCCGGTCCCGGAGCATCTTGTAGGCGGCGTCCTCGTCGATCCGGTTCAGGTCCACGAGCAGCCGGACCGCCTTCTCGACGGTGCGGCGGCCCTTCATGGTCTCCTCCAGCCGGTTGATCTTGCTGGTGAGCCGGCCCTCGTAACCGCGCCGGTAGCGGGCCAGGGCGAACTGGGTGAGCACGCCCCGCGGGTGGAGCGGCTTGTTGAGCACGCCGTGGGCGTTGACGTCCGCGATCGCCTTCAGCGAGGTCGGGCTCTCGTAGGCCACGATGGCGATGACCGCCGGCTCGATCGCCTCGATCGACGGCAGCAGGTGCATCACCTGGGCGTCGTCGAGCTGGATGAACAGCGTGTCGATGTCGGCCGGCAGGGCGGCGGGCGGCGGCCACGCCAGGGAGACCGCGCAGCCGAGGCGGCGGAGCTGCTCCAGCAAAGCGGCGGCCTCCTCGTCCCGGGGATGGATGACGAGGGCGCGGGCGCGCCGCAGGTCGTCCAGGATCTTGCGGGCGGGGGCGGTCACGCGGCGAGCCCCTCCTCCAGCCAGTTCGTCTCGAACCGGGACCACGCGAGGTACGGGTCGGGCCGCACCGGCCGCCGCGCCCGCCAGACGACGTCGAACTGCCCGTCCGCGCGGGCGACCCCGATGCCGGGGGTGAGCCAGATGTGGCGCGTCTCGCCGTCGAAGGCGAGTTCGCCCTCCGGCGCCGCGAGGCGCTGCCGCAGGGCCGCCGCGCCGAGGCGCTCGGCGTCGAGGGTGCCGGCCTCCGCGAGCGCCCGGGCGAAGAGGTGGACCTGCGCGTAGGCGGTCTCCGACCACATGCTGGTGGGGCGCTCAGGCCCGAACCGGGCCTGGAAGGCGGCGACGAAGCGCCGGTTCTCCTCGCCGGGCAGCGCGCCGAAATACGGCGCCGCGAGGACGTGGCCGGTGCAGTGCTCGGGGCCGATCGCGCGGATCTGGCCCTCCGCCAGGGTGAGGCTGGCGATCGGGCAGCGGGCGCGGTCGATGCCGGACGCGGCGTAGGCGCGGTAGAGCCGCTCGGCGCCGCGCCCCACCACCGTGGAGAAGACCGCGTCCGGAGCGGCGTCGCGGATCGCCGCGATCATGGCGGCGTGGGCCGCGTCGTCCGCGTCGAGGGCCGCGTACAGCTCGCCCACGATGGTCCCGCCCTTCGCCTCGATCAGGTCGCGCATGACCCGGTTCGATTCCCGCGGGTAGATGTAGTCGGAGCCGATCAGGAAGATCCGCGGCCCGTGCTCCTGCATCAGGTAGTCGGCCAGGGCGAAGACGTTCTGGTTGAGGGTCGCGCCGGTGTAGATGATGTTCTCCGAGTACTCGAAGCCCTCGTAGATCGACGGGTACCAGAGCAGGCCGTTGTGCCGCTCCACGGTGGACATGACCGACTTCCGGCTCGCCGAGAGCGAGCAGCCGAACACCACCTCGACCCCGTCCTCGGCGAGCATCCGCCGGGCCAGGGTGCGGTAGGCGTCGTTGTCGCCGGCGGGGTCGTAGCAGACGGGCTCGATCGGGCGCCCGAGCACGCCGCCCGCCCGGTTGATCTCCTCGATCGCCAGGGCGGTGCCGAGGAAGTGCTCGGTCTCGGTGATGCCGCTCACCCCGCTGCGGGAGAACAGGACGCCGACCCGCCACGTCGCTTCATCCTTGGCCGCCATGGTCCCCCCGGGCTCGCCGCAGGCACCCGGAGGGCTGCGCGCCCCGCTGTCCTAGCCGAGGGAGGACCCGCCGCGAAAGCCGTTCCCCGCGCCGTCGTCCGGGGGCGGCCCTAGCGCCGCTGCGCCCGGGCCAGGCGCGAGACCAGGATCCCGAGCCCGATCGCCGCGCCGGTCAGCGCGAGCTTCGCCGCCAGCCCGGACCGGTTGTGGGCCAGCTCGGCCCGGGCGCCCATCTCGGCCGGGACGTTGGGGACGCGGCCCCGCGCGAGGTCGTCGACCACGCCCTCGACCACGTTCACCCGGTCGGCGGCCATCAGCATCAGCCAGTGCGCCCACTGGGACTCGCTGTAGCGGAACGCCTGCCGGCGGATGACGCCGCTCACGCCGCGCGGCGGGGTCGACGTGCCGACGACCGCCGGCCGGGCGTTGTACTCGATCGAGGTGAGGACCTCGACGCGCGCCCGCTGCTGCGGCGGCCGCGTCCAGTTCATGCCCCGGCTGTCGTCGCGCGCGATGTCGCGCATCGGGTAGGTCGGATCGTTCTGCGGATCCGCGTCGACGCCCCAGCCCGGGACCGTCGACGGATCGATCGGACGGTTTCTCATCGCCCCCTCCTCACGCGCGTGCCGTCGGGGGGACCAGGACCGGCTTGATGCAGCCGTCGAGCTTGGCCGAGAAGAGGTGGTAGGCATCCGCGGCCTCCTCGAGGGGCACCTTGTGGGTGATCAGTTCCTTGGGGTTCAGGCGGCCCGCCTCGATATGGGCGATCAGCTTCGGCAGCAGGCGCTTCACCGAGGCTTGGTTGGCCCGGATGGTGATGCCCTTGTTCAGGACGTTGCCGATCGGGATCAGGTTGCCGGTCGGCCCGTAGACCCCGACGATCGAGACGATCCCGCCCTTCTTGACCGCGTTGATCGCCCAGTGGAGCGCCACCGCCGAGCCGCCCTCGAGCTTCAGCTTGGTCCCCATCAGGGTATGCAGGGCGCTCCCCGCCGCGTCGCCGCCGACCGCGTCGATGCAGACGTCGGCCCCGAGCGAATCGGTGGTCTTCTTCAGGAAGACCACGGGATCCCCGATCGAGCGGAAATTGTAGACCTCGGCGGGACAGTACCGCCGCGCGAAGTCGAGCCGGTACTCGACGTGGTCGATGACGATCACGCGGCCGGCCCCGAACAGCCACGCGCAGCGCGCCGCCATGATGCCGACCGGTCCGGCGCCGAAGACCACGACGGTGTCGCCGCGCTGGATCCCGCCCATCTCGGCCGCCTGATAGCCGGTCGGCACGACGTCGGTGAGCAGCACCGCGTCGTCGAGGTCCATCGTCTCGGGGATCTTGCACGGGCCGACATCGGCGTAGGGCACCCGGACGTACTCGGCCTGGCCGCCGTCGTAGCCGCCGGCGGTGTGCGAGTATCCGTAGATGCCGCCGACCGCGGTCGCCTGCGCGTTCGCCTCGTGGCAGTTCCCGAACAGCCCCTGCTTGCAGAAGTGACAGCGGCCGCAGGCGATGTTGAACGGGACCAGCACGTGGTCGCCGACGGCGAGATTGCGCACGCCGGAGCCGACCTCCTCAACAACGCCCGTGAATTCGTGGCCGAACGTCGTGCCGACGCGCGTATCCGGCACCATTCCATGGTACAGGTGAAGATCAGATCCGCAGACGCAGGTTCGCGTAACTCGGATGACCGCATCCTCAACATGCTCGCACACGGGGATCGGCTTGCGATCGACGCGCACGCGGTACGGCCCGCGGTAGTTCATCGCCAGCATGCTGGGGCTCCCTCGTCCACGACCGGGGAACCGCAGGCGGATGCCCAAGTTCCCGGCGGCCGCGGCGGGGCGCGAGGTGGCGCGCGGTGGGCGGCCGCCCTCACCCGGCGGCCGGCCCTGCCTTCCGCGCCGGGCGGCTCACGAACCGGGAGCCGGCGAGCAGGAAGCGCCAGGGCGTCTCGGCGCCGCGGGTGATGCCGATGCGCCGGTCGCTGACCACGTCGACGCCCCCGGAATCGCCCGCGGCGCGCGGCTCGAACCGGAACGGCGCCCGCGCGAGGGGTGCCCCGTCGAGCGCGTCGGTGACGCCGAGGGCCTGGCAGAGGCGGCCGGGGCCGGCGCAGAGGAGGCGCGGATCCTCCAGGCCGCGGCGCGCCCGCATGGCGGGAAGCCCCTCGGTCGGCGCGAGGGCCCGGAGCAGCACGGCGCTGCCGGGCTCGCAGACGAGGTTCAGGCACCAGTGCATCCCGTAGGACCGGTACACGTAGGCGTGGGCCGGCGGGCCGAACATGCTGGCGTTGCGCCGGGTCGGGCCGCGGAAGCTGTGGGAGGCCGGATCGGTGCTGTCGTAGGCCTCGGTCTCGACGATGATCCCGCCGGCCGCGCCGACGAACAGGCGGGCGCCGATCAGGTCGGAGGCCACCGCGGCGGCGCTGCGGGCGAAGAAGGTGTCCAGCATCGGGGCTCCGGCGCGGGCGACCCCGCGCGATCCGCGTCGCCGGGATCCGGCGAAACGCGGGCGATTAGAAATAAATCGGACGCAACGGAAGTCTTGCTGGTACGAGGGGCCCGTGAATGGCGGGCCCAGAACCGATCCCTTCGGACCTCCAGCATGGTGCGCACAGCCTCGATCGCGACGCTCCGGTCCGCCGAGTCGGGCGCGCAACCCCGGTCGGCCCCGCGCGCCGCGCGGCTCCGCCTGAACCTGCGGCGCCTCCGGCTGGCCAGCGGCCTGATCCTGTTCGGCTACGTGCTGACCCACCTGCTGAACCACGCCCTGGGCAACGTCTCCCTCGACGCCATGGAGGACGGCCTCGACCTCGTCACGGCCGTCTGGCTCAACCCCGTCGGCCTGACGCTGCTCTACGGCGCCCTGGTGGTCCACCTGCTGCTCGGGCTCCAGGCCCTCTACGCGGCCCGCTTCTTCCACTGGCGGCCGTCCGAGACCCTGCAGCTGGTCTCGGGCCTGCTGATCCCGCCGCTGCTCATCAGCCACATCGTCGGGACCCGGGTCTCCTTCGTCACCGAGGGGCTCGACAAGGGCTACGCGCAGGAACTCTACGCCTTCTGGATCGCCTCGCCGATCCTCGGCCTGATGCAGGTCACGGTCCTGGTCGTCGCCTGGATCCACGGCTGCATGGGCCTGTATTTCTGGCTGCGGCTGAAGCCCGGCTTCGACCGCATGGCGCCCTGGCTGCTGGCGCTCGCGGTGCTGGTGCCGGTCCTGTCGCTGCTGGGCTTCGCGCAGGGCGGCCGGATGGTCATGACCCTGGCGCAGGATCCGGCGTGGCGCGCGGCGGCGCTCCAGCCGCTCCATGTCGGGCTGCCCGACCAAGTGGCGCGGCTCGCCGCCGTCCGGGACGGGCTGCTCGGGACCTACGCGGGCCTCGTGGCGGCGGTGATCGCGGCCCGCGGCGCGCGGACGCTCGCCGAGATCAAGCGCGGCACGATCCGGCTCAGCTACCCGGACGGACGGGTGGTGCGGGTACCCCGCGGCACGAGCGTGCTGGAGGCGAGCCGGCGCAACCGGATCCCCCACGCCAGCGTCTGCGGCGGCCGCGGCCGGTGCTCGACCTGCCGGATCCGGGTGACGGACGGCAGCGACGGGGCGCCGGCGCCCGGCCGCACCGAGCGGGCGGTGCTGGAGCGCATCGCGGCCGGCCCGGGGGTGCGCCTCGCCTGCCAGTTCCGGCCGGAGACCGACATGGCCGTGGTGCCGTTGCTGCCGCCGCAGCCGCGGATGCGCCAGGCCGACCTGCTCGACCGTGCGCAGTCGGGCGAGGAGCGCTTCATCGTGGCGATGTTCGTCGACCTGCGCGGCTCGACGCGGCTCGCCGAGGAGCGCCTGCCCTACGACACGGTGTTCATCATCAACCGCTTCCTCGGCGCGGTCGGCGACGCCGTGCGCGAGGCCGGCGGCTCGACCAACCAGTTCCTCGGCGACGGCCTGCTGGCCCTGTTCGGCCTGGAGACGGAGGCCGAGGCGGCCGCCCGGGAGGCCCTGAAGGCGATCGACCTCATCGCCGAGTCGGTCGACACCCTGAACGGGCTCCTGGCGGCCGACTTGGAGCACACCCTCCGGTACGGGATCGGCGTGCATGCCGGCCCGGCGATCGTCGGCGAGATGGGCGACGCCACTGACGCCCGGTTCACGGCGCTCGGCGACACCGTCAACGTCGCGGCCCGGCTCCAGGGCCTGACCAAGGTCCTCGGCTGCGTGGCGGTGGTGTCGGAGGCGGTCTACGCGGCGGCCCGCGTGGCGCCGGCGGAGATCCGGGACGTGGCGGTGGACGGCCGGTCCGAGGCCGTCCGGGTCAGCACCCTCGGAAACGCCTGACGCGAACGTCGTTGCGAGCGGAGCGAAGCAATCCAGAGTGGTACCGCGGTTCTCGGCGTCGCGCATCCCCGGGTCGCTTCGCTGCGCGCGCGATGACGGGTGATCCGAGCGGACGGCGCGCCTCAGGCCCGCTGCCGGTGCGCCGCCCCGAGGCGCGGCGCCAGGGCCAGCATCAGCGGCACCACGGCGAGCGCCGTCCCGGCCGCCGCCACGGCCGCCCAGTGCGGGCCGGCCGCGTCGCCGAGCCGCCCGTAGAGCAGCGGTGCCGCCAGCGCGCTGCCGCCGAGCGTCCAGGTGTAGAACACCGCGAAGGCCCGCTCGACCCGGCCGCCGGGCGCCAGCTCCGGGACGGTCCCGTAGAGGACCGACGAGGTGCCGTTCAGCATCACGCCGAGCAGCGGCAGCAGGATCAGCCCGGGAGCCAGCGGCAGCACGATCACCGCCAGGATCGCCAGTGCCGTCCCGGTCTCGGTGAGGATCACGGTCCGGGTCACGCCGAGGCATTCCCCGAGGCGCCCGCAGACCGCCTTGCCGAGCGCGCCGCCGACGAAGACCAGCGACAGGGCGAGGCCGACCGTGGTCAGCGCCGCGCCCTTCTCCTGCAGCAGGAACGGCAGGTAGAGCAGGAAGGCCGGCCGCGCGGCGTTGTCGAGCATGCCGATGGCGACGAGCAGCCGGAAGCCCGTGCCGCTCCCCGACCCGGTCGCGGACGGATGGGGCGCCGGCCGCGCAGCGGCGCCGCCGCTGCGTGACGCCGGATCACGCGGCAGCAGGCGCGCGACCGCGAGCGCGACCACGATCCCGGCGCCGGCGATCACCCAGAGCGCGTGCCGCCAGCCCGTCAGGGTCAGCAGCAGGCCGACCAGAGGCGGGACCGCCGCCTTCCCGAGATCGCCGGTGAAATTGTAGGTGCCGAGCGGGCCGCGGGCGCCGGGCCCGTAGGCCCGGGCGATCACCGCGGACGCCAGGGGATGCTGGGTGCTGCTGCCGGCGCCGCCGAGCAGGAGCCCGATCCCGAGCCCGACGAGGCCGCCCGAGGCGCCGGCGATCGCGTAGCCGGCCGCGCTGAGCACGGTGCCGAGCACCAGCACGGTGCGGGCACCCCAGGCCTGCGCGAGGCGGCTCGCCGGCATCTGCAGCGCCGCCAGGGCGCCGTTGTAGAGGGAGCGCAGGAACGCCAGGGCGACGTAGTCGAGGCCGAACTCCGCCTGCCAGACCGGCAGCAGCACGTAGATCAGGTCCGTGTAGCCGTCGTGCAGGGCGTGGTTCACGCCGGTGGCCACCAGCGTGCGCCGGGCGTCCGGCAGGGACGCGGCCCGGGAGGACGCGGTTTCGGAAGACGCAGTTTCGGAAGACGCGGTCAGATCGGACGCGACGGACATCCAGCCATCCTTCGTGGTGCGGCATCAGGATGGGGCCCTGGCCCGGAGCTGACAAACGACTTATGCTGACGCTTGCGTGAGGAAACCTGACCCGTGCACCGTCGCCTGCCGCCCCTCAACGCCGTGAAGGCCTTCGAGGCGGCCGCGCGGCACGGGAGCTTCACCCGCGCGGCGGACGAGCTGCGGGTCACCCACGGGGCGGTCAGCCGGCACGTCCAGACACTGGAAGGCTGGCTCGGGCTGCCGCTGTTCGAGCGCCACAACCGGCGGGTGGTCCTCACCGAGGCCGGCACGGCCTACGCCACCGAGATCGGCGCCGCCCTCGACCGCATCGCCCTGGCCACCGCCCGGCAGGCCGAGCGCGGACGGCCGCGCCTGCTGCACGTGAACGCGCTGGCGACCTTCACACTCCGCTGGCTGATCCCGCGCCTGTCGGGCTTCCAGCGGGCCAACCCGTCGATCGAGGTGCGGCTGACCACCTCGAACGTGCCCCTCGCCAGCCTGGCGGAGCCGTTCGACGTGGCGATCCGGGGCGGGCCGGACAGCCGGCCGGGCCACCGCGCCGAGCCGTTCCTGTCCGAGCGGCGCATCCCGGTCTGCAGCCCGGACCTGCTGCGGCGGCTGCCGCTCCGGGTGCCGGAGGATCTCCGGCAGCACACGCTGCTGCACGCCGCGACGCTGCCGCGGGTCTGGCCCGACTGGCTGCGGGCGGCGGGCGTCCCGGACCTGGCGCCGCGGGCCACGGTGACGCTGGAGCACTTCTACCTGACCCTCCAGGCCGCCCTCGACGGGCTCGGCATCGCCATGGGGCCCGAGCGGCTGATCGCCGACGACGTCGCGGCCGGCCGCCTGACCCTGCCCTTCCCGGGCCCCGCCCTGCCCGCGCGGAGCTACTACACCTACATCCCCGAGCCGCGGGCGGAGGATCCGGCGGTCCGGGCCTTCTGCGGCTGGCTCGCCGAGGCGGCGCGGCATCCGTAACGCTCCGTCATCGCGAGCGCAGCGAAGCGACCCAGGGCGGCGCGCCTTCCGTCCGGAGGGCACCGACTGGATTGCTTCGCTGCGCCCGCAAAGACGGCGGAGGCGCGCATCAGGGATGGCGTGCCGCCTCCGCCCGGCGCATGGATCGGATCCGGAACGCCCCCGACCGCGTCGGGGTTGGCGTCAGACGCTTCTGCCGAAGGTGACCGCATGGCGCGCAAGCGTCTCCGCCCGACGATCGAGAGCCTGATCGAGTCCCTGGGGCGGCTCGGCGTCGCCCCGGAGGCGGTCGACCTCGACCGGCTGCTCGCCCAGCTCGACCTGCCCGATTACGGCGCCGAGGTCGACGACGACCGCGTCGCCCGGGCGCTCCGGGAGATGCGGGCCGCCCGGGCCTTCGCGGAGACCGGAATCCCGGCGATCCGGAAGGCGATCCCCAATCTCCGGGCCGTGGTCACCAAGGACCACCGCATCACCTGGCTGATCCGGACCGAGATCCCGCTCCTCGACAACGGCCGCCTGGACCTGCGGCTCGACATGGCCCCCGAGCCGGAGGAGGCCGAGATCCTCGCCCGCATGGCCGCCCGGAACGACCCGACGCACCGCCTGGAGGCCCTGCGCGACGCCGTGGCGCGCACGGCCCTCCAGGCGACCCGCGCCCTGCACAAGCCGGTCGACCGGCTGCGGGCGCAGCTCCTCGTCGACCTGCGCGAGGTCGGGGCGGACGCCGCCGCCTACATCGCCCACATGGACCGCTCGCTCCGGTCGCGGGTCTTCACCTACGGCCCGAAGCTGGCCCGCGGCCTCAACGACACGCTCACCCCCGTCCGCCGCCACGCCAAGGCGGTGGCGCGCGAGGGCTCGCGCCTGCGGCGGCTGCGCGATCAGGTCGGCTTCGGCGCCTATATCGAGCGGTTCACCGCCGCCCGGCGCCTCGACCGGAAGATCGTGTTCCACATGGGGCCGACCAATTCCGGCAAGACCTACGCGGCGCTCCAGCACCTGACGGCGGCCGAGACCGGCGCCTACCTCGCCCCGCTCCGGCTCCTGGCGCTGGAGAACTACGAGACCCTGCGCGAGCGCGGCCTGCGCGCGGGCATGATCACCGGCGAGGAGGTGCTGGGCGAGGCCGACCCGACCCACACCGCCCGCACCATCGAGACCGCCGACCTCACCCGGCCGATCGACGTGGCGGTGATCGACGAGATCCAGATGCTGTCGGACCCCGACCGCGGCTGGGCCTGGACCAACGCGCTGTTCGGCGTCGCCGCCAGGACCGTGATCGTCTGCGGCTCGGACGACGCCCTGTCGTATGTCCGGCGCGCCGCCGAGGCCGCCGACGAGTCCCTGGAGGTGATAACCTTCACCCGCAAGTCGCCGCTCCTGCTGCTGGAGGAGCCGGTGCCGCTGGAGAAGGTCGAGGCCGGGGATGCGGTCGTGGCCTTCTCCCGCCGGGCCGTGCACGAGAATCGCGAGGTCCTTGTCGCCCGCGGCCACCGGGTCGCGACCATCTACGGCGCCCTGTCGCCGGAGGTCCGCCGGGCCGAGGCCGCGCGCTTCCGCTCCGGCGAGGCCAACGTGCTGGTGACCACCGACGCGATCGGCATGGGGCTCAACCTCGGCCCGCTGAAGCGGATCGTGTTCTCGGCGGTGCGCAAGTGGGACGGGACCGCCGAGCGGGCGCTGACCCATTCCGAGATCCGGCAGATCGCCGGCCGGGCCGGCCGCTACGGCCACCAGGATGTCGGCTACGTGGCGGCGACCGACCCGTACGCCGCCGAGCCGATCCGCACCGCCCTCTCGGGCGCCCCGACGGCGCCGGCCGCCGACACGCGCTTCTTCGTCCGCCCGGATCTCGGGGCGATCCGCTCGGTGGCCGAGGAGATGCGCACGCACAGCCTGCACGAGGTGCTGACCCACTTCGCCCGGGCGACTTTCTACGCGGGCTCGCCGTTCCAGCCCTCGGCCCTGGAGGAGGTGCTGGAGGTGGCCCGGATCGTCGACCGGGCGCGGCTGCCGATCGAGGAGAAGTTCGCCTTCTCGGTCTGCCCGATCGACCGGCGCGACGAGATCGCCATGGGGCTGCTGGAGCGCTGGTGCCAGGCGCGCGCCGCCGGCCTCACGGTCCCGGCTCTGCGCGGCAACCTCTCGGGCGCGCTCGACTACCAGGAGCGGACCGTGAAGCTCGCCAGCGCCTATCTGTGGCTGTCGCGGCGCTTCCCCGAGACCTTCGACGACGTGGACGCCATCCGCCACATGCGCGGCCGGGCCAACGACGCCATCGAGCAGCACCTGCGCGAGACCGCGACCCGCAAGGCCGAGCGGCGCAGCCGGCGACCTGTCGGGGCGCGGTGAGACGCGGCATCGGGCCATGAAAAAAGCCCGCTGCGCGTTCGGCGCAGCGGGCTCTGTCAGATGACGTTGGTTGCGGGTCCCCGCAACACCCGATCTCGGCGCAATCCGGCGATTCGTTCTGAGCACAGATCGTTGATTACGAGGGAATGCAACGCTCTATTCTCGCGACTGATCGAAAGAGTTATACCGAAATTACCGGAGTAGCCTCTCAACCCGAGACAGGCTCAACTTCCTTTTGGACGTGCTTCGGTTCAGTGGCTCTTCGTCATTTCGTGTGGGTCAAGGAGCCAGAAGCACGCGACGGCGTAGAAGGTCGAAGCCGGCCCGGCCGTACATCAGTCGCTTGATCAGCTTCAGTTTCGTAATCTGGCCCTCGGATTGAGCGTAGCTCCACGGCATCGTCAACGCTGCCCTTACCGCGGCAGCATCAACGACGAGCCCGCTGGCGAACGTCTGCGCGGCTCGGATGCCGCTCGCCTTCGCCTCGACGATCCAAGCCCCGAACGCCGCCAGGCGTCGATCGCCATGTGCGGACGATCCGTTCCTTTTCCTCCCGGCCTCGCGTACGAACACGACGAAGCGCTGGATGAGCCTGTGTAGGGTGGCCGCGTCGGGATCCTGCACGATGCGCACGAGAAGAGCGCTATCGGCCGGGCTCAGCCGGTCCGGCGCCACCGTCATGATCCAGGCGAGGACCTTCGATCCCGACAGTTGCTCGCGCCGCGCCGGCAGCTCGGCCGAGCCGGGGCCGTCATGCCGGGGATGGCGTCACGCCAGCGTCGGGGTGTGGTGATCGCGACCTTCGTCCGTCGACTCTGCAGCCATTTGTGGACCTGCCGCGAGCCGCCCGCGTAACCGTGTTCGCGCAGCTCTCGCAGGAGCTGCAATCCGTTCTCGCAGCCCTCGGCACGGCGGCGCTTGAGATAGGCCAGCCAGGGGTCGAGCTGACTCGATCCGATCCGCCGTTCGCCATGTTCCGGGGGCCTATCCATGGAGGCGTAGCGCCGCACCGTTGCCGGTGCCAGAGGGATCGCGCGCGATCGCCATGATCGACTCGCCGGCCGCGCGGCGGCGCTGGACCTGTGCATGACGCACGGCTCTCCAACGTTGTGCCTCCTGCGCGGCAGCTTGATCTGTGCGGCTGCGTGGAAGGCGTGGTCGCGGGCGTAATCAGGAGCGGGAGCCGCCGAGCCGGAGGGGACGGGAATGGCACGCAAGCGGGCATGAGCGCCGACCAACCAGCGCTCCAGCATCTGGCGCGCGTTCAGAAGGAAATGCCAGCGATCTGCGACTTGCTGTGCACGCGGGACGACAGCCTGGGCCGCACGCGGGTCGCCTGTCGAGCGATCTCGTGCGACGATCTCCAGATCGGTGTGTAACGCCAGCCAAGCCTCGAAGGTCGCCGAGTTGCGGTCGGGCAGAAGATAGATGGCACGATGATGGTCGAGGTCGACGACGAGCGTGCCCTAGGCGCGCCCACGACGCCAGGCCCAGTCGTCGACACCGATTGCCCGCGCTCGTGCAACGCGCGGCAGGGGCGCGGCGTGCATGAGGCGCAGCAGCGTCGAGGCGCTCGTCGGCATGGAGAGATTTGCCAGCAGGCGCGCACCGGCTCGAGCGTTGATGGCCAAGCCGACGCGCTGCCGGGCCTTGGCGACGCGTCGGGTTCGTCGGGCGTGCGAAGCCAAGAGAGAAGAGGCAGGAGAGCAGAATGCCCGGGGACAGGAGGGGTTGAGGCAGCGCAGACGCCGGACGGTGAGGTCGAGCCGAACGGCTCGTCCAAGGGAGGGTAGATCGGCGGGGTGCCGCTGATAGGAGCCGTGACGGGCGGTGCTCAGCGTGCCGCAGACGGGTCATCGTCCTGCGCAGCGGCAGCCGCGAACGTGCATGACAACGCCCGCCTCATGCCGGTCTTCGATGGAGAGTACCCGGCAGCCGGGAACCTCGTGCAGCCGCGTCATCGCCAAGCTCCGTCCTTCTCACACGAACGGAGAACGCACGGGGAAGCCACACGAAATGACGAAGAGCCTTTTACGGGGCAAGTCCAAACTGCGACTGGATCAACGCGCTGGAGTGAGAGAACCGTGAACTCCGACAAGCCAATGAGATCCTGAGGAAGACATCGGGCTATTTTGCCCCGGTGGAGTTCGACCGCTGGGACGGCGTAGCGTAACCGAAAGGGCCTCCGACAAACCCGGTGCGGCTCAGGGGGCTGTGAGAGCAGTGCGGACTGAGAGAAGCCAAGCGGATTTGGGCGCAGCAGTACCAGTTAAATAGATTAGACCAAGTTCGAACGTAGATCACAGAATACACTAGTTAGGCATTTCTATGGCCCATTGACATACACCAGTCAAGATCATCGCTGATTTTTAATCTATTCGGCAATAATTTATCTTGAAACAGAGCTAAACCTCTGAACTATATTCAGAATAGCCTGTGATACAAAAGATATAAAATGAATTAATAATCTCGATTTTCCTTTTATACAAATCCAAAAAAGGAATTAACGAAAGGTTTTTTCTGCGCTCACCTTCTTGCGACTCAACCTAACACGTGATTTAACCTAAAAGAGCCAGTACGAGCTACATAGCCAATGCCCATACTGTATTTATAGAAGATTTTTACTGATATAGAAAATCATACACTTTAACTTGTATGCAAGAATAAAGTTTTATGCCATCAAAAACCCGAACTGACAAGAATAAATATAGCCTGGTAAGCTCTTACAAAACATCTTATGAAATCCTCAAGAAGCACAACGCGAGATGTGAATGAGCGAACATTTTGTAAGCAGCTGTGCTTAGCTCTCTAATACTGAAGGAACGACACGATGATTGAAAAAGAAGGATCTATTGCTCCGAAAGAACGTATAAATATTCGATATGTCCCTGCGACGATGGGGCAAATATCTGAGGCGGAGTTGCCGCTCAAGCTCGTCGTACTCGGAAATTTTCTCGGGAAAGCGGACACGACGCCCGTCGAAGAGCGAAGAATGATTAGTGTCGATAAAAATACCCTATCGACAGTCATGAACGAATCTGGAATTCAAAAGACGATTACTGTTCGCAACGTTCTCGATGAGCATAATGGCGGCACAGCCCTAAGCGTCAATTTGAAATTTGAGTCGTTTAAAGATTTCGAGCCGGACTCCCTGGTTCAGCAAGTGCCAGAGCTTATGAAAATGATGCAGTTGCGCGAGGCGCTGATTGCGCTGAAGGGACCACTGGGAAATATGCCGGCCTTTCGTAAGCGTATGCAGCAGATCCTCGAAAATGAGGAGAGCCGCAACCGGCTGATCGCCGAACTGGAAGCGCTTCATCAGGAGGATTCGAACGCATCCTGAAATACCGTCCGAGCGCAAGTCCGTATCTAATCGGTATGGAAACAGTATAATAATGTTTCGATATAGACACGGATGGACTAAATCTAACCGACTGTCATCGAGCAAATTTTACAGAATTGTGGCTTGATCTCCATCTCCCCAATACGATCTCAAGAGGACATTATGGATACTCTGGTTTCAGCACCGTCATCCCAGAGGATTCCGAATGAGTCTGAATCCCTACTTGAGCAGATTATGGAGGAGACTCGGATCCATCCAGGGGAGGAGGGGTACGATGTTGCGCGCATGGGCGTGCAGGCATTTATCGCTGACCTTTTGAAATCGGATGAACATAGCCAGAAGATCAACAAAATCCTTGTTGATCGGATGATCGTTGAAATCGATAAAAAAATCAGCGCGCAAGTCGACGAAATCCTACACCACCCGGAATTCCGGGAGTTAGAGGCGACTTGGCGTAGTCTTAAAATTCTCGTTGACCGCACCGATTTTCGAGAAAATATAAAGATTGAATTATTGTCGGCTTCGAAGCAAGAACTGCTTGACGATTTTGAGAACGCGCCAGAAGTAGTGCAGTCAGGCCTGTACAAACAAGTCTACTCCTCGGAGTACGGCCAATTCGGTGGCGAACCGGTTGGCGCGATGATTGCGAATTTCGATTTCGGCCCGTCCGTTCCGGACCTTAAACTCCTTCAGTACGCGGCATCCGTAGGGGCCATGGCGCATGCTCCGTTCATTGCGGCAGCGGCTCCGCAGATGTTCGCGATTGATAGCTACCTTGAACTTCCCAATGTTCGCGATCTGACCTCAGTCTTCGAGGGTCCTCGCTATCGTAAATGGAACGCATTGCGAGAGAGTGAAGATAGTCGCTATATCGGCCTTACAGGACCACGATTTCTTCTGCGTCAGCCTTACCATCCGATAGATAATCCCGTACATAGCTTCGTATACAGCGAAGATGTCACTTCACATCATGAGAACTATTTATGGGGTAATACCGCTTTCCTTTTAGCATCACGCATAACTGACAGTTTCGCGAAATATCGTTGGTACCCCAATATTATTGGTCCGAGATCCGGTGGCGCGGTCCGCGATCTGCCTATTCACGTCTACGAGTCGCTGGGGCAGATCGAGGCCAAAATTCCGACTGAGGTGTTGATTACCGACCGCCGAGAATACGAGTTGGCCGAACTCGGTTTCATTGCGCTGACCATGCGCAAAGGCTCGGACAACGCGGCATTTTTCTCAGCTAACACGATTCAGAAGCCGAAACGGTTTCCCGGGACCAAAGAAGGCAAAGCGGCTGAGACCAATTATAAGCTCGGCACACAGCTTCCTTATCTCTTCATTGTTAACCGGCTCGCTCATTACATCAAAGTTCTGCAGCGCGAGCAGATCGGCTCATGGAAAGAGCGAGCGGATCTTGAGCGTGAGCTCAATATCTGGTTGCGTCAGTATATTGCCGATCAGGAGAACCCACCTTCCGAGGTTCGGTCAGTCCGTCCCCTAAGGGATGCTAGCGTCCAGGTCAGCGATGTTGAGGGTGATCCGGGTTGGTACCAGGTGACGCTGAAAGTTCGGCCGCATTTCAAATACATGGGTGCAAATTTTGAGTTGTCGCTCGTTGGCAAGCTCGACAAGTCTGATGCCACGACGAATACTTGATATAAAGCCGTATTATATACGGGTTTAACCCGTCTTCCCTAGCGCATAGGGCCACCGGTTGACTATGACCTCGCGCAAATCTGTGATGGCATCGGCGTCGCGCCTGCGCATCTTGAACGGAAGCCTCTTTGATCGCCTCGTGGCGGACGAAGAGGATATCGGGCACCTCTTCGGGATGGATGTCGATGGGGCGCAGATCGCTTCGATCAAAAGCAATCTCGGCCGCGTGCTCAACCTTCGCGCGGGCGGCGCAGCCGCCAACCCCGGGTTGGGCATCATCGATATGAACGACGGGGCGGTCCGCTCCAACGACATGATCCGGCAGATCGCCGAGTCGATCCGCGGTTGCATCGTGATGGGTGAGCCGCGGATCGCTGATGTACGGGTCGGCTACATCGCCGCAACCGACGAGCCCTTAAGCCTGCGCTTCCGCATCACAGCGCGCATCGGCAAAGCTGAAGCCGAATCCTCCGCTGAATTCGATCTGTGCTTGAACAACGATCGTCGCTTTATTTTGAGTTGAGTGTAAGGGCGATGGCAGGTCTATTCCATGATGAGCTCAGTTATTTGCGAGAGTCCGGAAAAGAATTCTCGCGTCTGAACCCGAAGCTTTCTAAGTATCTTTCTGAGAGCAGTACGGATCCGGACGTGGAGCGACTGCTGGAGGGGTTTGCGTTCCTGACCTCACGCGTCAGGGAAAAGATCGAAGACGATCTGCCTGAACTCACCCATTCGCTCGTGCAGTTGCTGTGGCCCAATTTCCTCCGGCCCTTCCCTCCGACCTGCCTCATGCAATTCCGGCCGATCCGCGGCACAATCACCGAAGCCCATATCATTCCGCGGGGGATGGCGATGCGCGCCCGGCCGATTGAGGGTGGATCGTGCGACTTTCGCACGACGGCGGACTGTCTTGTTTACCCGGTCGAACTGACCGACGCGGCGCATACCCGCACGCAAGATCGATCTCAGCTTACCTTGAGCTTTGCGATGCTGAGCGGACGCACGGTAGGCAGCGTCAACTTCGCAGATTTGCGCCTTTGGTTCACGGGTGACGCGATCGTCGCGCAGACCCTGTATCTCTGGTGCCTACGCTATCTCCT
The DNA here is from genome assembly GCF_000383455.1 of Methylobacterium sp. 285MFTsu5.1. NCBI lineage: Bacteria > Pseudomonadati > Pseudomonadota > Alphaproteobacteria > Hyphomicrobiales > Methylobacteriaceae > Methylobacterium > Methylobacterium sp. 285MFTsu5.1. The sequence continues at coordinate 36,228 of NZ_KB911304.1, forward strand.
GGCTTTGCACTTCACGACGCCGGACGGGCGGCGGGTGAGGCTGCCGAATACCGGCGTAAGGGCCGGTGGCTTCGCCTTCGACGAGACGTTGCTACCTAGCGCATCGACGGCATTCGATGCCTATCGGCTGCTCCAGGAGTTCTTCGTCTTTCCCGACAAATTCCACTGTGTCGATCTCAACGGGCTCGCGGCGGCGGCGGCGGGCAGCGAGGCTGAGGAATTCGGGCTGGACCTGGAGTTCGAGCGACCACTGCCCACCCATGTGAAATTACGCGCCGACAACGTACGTTTGTTCTGTTCGCCCGCCGTCAACCTGTTCGAGACCGATGCGGAGCCAATCGCTGTCGATCATCGCAAAGTGCAATACCGGGTCAGGCCGTCCGGAAATGACCACGTAGCCTGTGAAATCTTTTCCATCGACAATGTCGTCGGCTTTCGCGGTTCCGAGAAGGATAGACGTTTCCAGATCGAGCGCGCGTACCCTGCCTTCGAATCGTTCCATCACGAAGTCGAAATGGCCTCGCGGCGAGAGCAGGTCTATTATCGTCAACGCCTAACGCCGGCGGCAAACGAGACCGGGTTCGAGCACGCAATCACCTTCGTGCTGCATGACGGCGAGCAGGCGGTGCCTGCCGAAGAGGCGATGAGCATCCGGCTGACCTGCTTCAACCGAACGAGGGCGGTCGAACTGGCCATCGGCGACATCGACCTCGCGACCGATTCGAGTCCATCCTTTATCGAATTCTCAAACATAACCCGGCCGACAGCACCAGTTTATCCGCCGATTGATGGCGCATTGAACTGGAACCTTATCTCCAATCTGTCGCTCAATTATATGTCGCTCTTGGACAAGAACGCTCTCGGTGTGATCCTGCAGATCTACGACTACCGATCGCTGACCGATCGGCAGGCAGAGCGGGCAGCGCGTCTGCGTCTCGGCGGCATCCGTAACCTGAGGACCCGGCCAGTGGACATGTTGTTCAAAGGGCGCCCGATTCGCGGAATCCGCTCAATCCTCACCCTCGATGAGACATGCTTCCAGTCAGAGGGGGAGATGTATCTCTTCGGTAGCATCCTCAAGGAATTCATCGCTATCAGCACGACCACCAATTCGTTTCACGAATTGGAATTGCGCGGCGAGAACAACGGCGAGATTTATAGATGGCCAGCGACAATCGGCCGTCAGCCGTTGATCTGATCCGCGCCGAGGCCGAGGCGCAGGCTCCAACCTACGCCTTCTATCGCCTTGTGCAGATGATCCAAGACGCCCTCGACGACGGACGCGAGGTCGGCACGCATCTCCTGCCAGCCAAGGAAAGGATTATCTTTGAAGTCGATAACGGCTTGGGTTTTCCACTCTCGGACGTGGCCGGCGTGCGGCTACTCGACCCGGCCTGCAACGGTGCGCGGGCGGATTCGCCGCCGTGCTTTGTAATCACTGTCACTTTCCTCGGGCTGCACGGTTCGGGATCGCCGCTGCCGTCCTATTATGTCGAGCAGATCGCCGGCTACGATCCGAAGGGGTCGGTGCTGACAGATTTCTTCAACTTCTTTCACAATCGTCTAGTCGGACTTCTGCATCGCGGCTGGCGCAAATATCGGTATCACATACGATACCGTCCCGGCGGGGAGGATGACTTTTCTCGAAGAATCTACTCTCTCTTCGGCCTCTACGATGCGCGATTGAGATCCGACTCTGGAATTTATTGGCCACGGCTGTTGTGCTTTGCTGGAGTCTTGGCGAGTCGGAACCGCTCGCCCGCCGTGCTTTCCACCATCATTCGGCACACGTTCCGGCTCGAAAGAGTCTCGATCGAGGAATGGGTGCGACGCCGGGTGCCGATCCCCGAGCACCAGAAATGGGGCCTCGGCGGCGCCAATTCCCGCCTGGGCGAGGGAACCATCTCGGGCGATCGCGCCCCCGACTATCAGGGTAAGATCCGGGTGGTCATTCACGATCTCGACGACCGGCGCTTCCGGGATTTCCTGCCTCGCGGACAGGAGCATCGGCGGCTCCGCAACCTCGTGGAATTCATGCTCCGCGATCAGTTCGCTTACGATTTCAAGCTGTGCCTGCGTCTCCGTGCCACCCAGCCGATCACATTGACGCGCGACGATCCCGGCCGGCTCGGCTGGTCGAGCTTTCTGGGCGACGGACGGCGTGACGAGGAACGGGTCGTCGTGATCACGGCGAGGGCATGAGGATGACGACCTTCCTCACTCTTGTCGTGGATAATACGGCGCTGCTCGAAGGCGGCACCCGGTCATCCATGGTCTTCCCTGCGGAAGGGGGGCTGATCGGATCCGCGGCGGATTGTACCTGGACGCTGATTGACCGGCAGCAGACCGTCGATGGACATCACGCCCGGGTCTTCCAGGCGGATGGTCAATTCTGCGTCGAGGCGCTGAGCACGCGCGGTGTCCGGGTGAACCATTCGGTCCGAGCACTCGGCCCAGGCGAGCCCTTCCGGATCTCCGATGCGGACAGGCTCTCGATCGGCCGGTTCGACATGACCGCCTTCCTCATTCAGCGGGTCGACGAGGCGAGCAGGGCTGCCAAGTCCGAGGATTGGGCACGGAAGTTCATTTCCGTCGAGTCGATCGTGGATCCCCGCCGGGAGGAGGAGGAGCACCGCAACCTCCTGGATGAGACCCTCGTGGCTCAGCATGGGCTCGATCCATTCAGCGCGCGATTGAAGCAGAACGAGGAAGACAAGGATCCTCTCTCTTTCCTCTCGGATCGGACGGTCCGTCAGGGCGATCCTGTCACCTCCGACCCAGTTGCAGCTCTGAACCGGGAAAGTCCTCTGGAAGGGCGCACCAACGCGGCCGGACTCGAGATGTACGTCCTCGGCCGCCCTATCGAGGGGCAACGGCCAGAAAGCCCTGACGATCTGCTGCCGACCTCGGCCTATTTCGCACCGCAACGGGTGAAGGATATTTCTATGAAAGCTGCCGAGCACGGTCGGCTGGATTTCCCACTGGCCGGGATCCGCGATGAATTAGACAGCTATCTCGGCGAGCTCGAGAATAACATGCGGGATCGCAAGGCCCACGCTGCGCGCGGTCCAGACGAGGTAGCTGCCCGCGACGCTTGGCTCGGCGAGGTCCCGCTCGCGGAGGAGCGTGAGGTCGCGCGGGACGATCTGGTCGATCATGTGGTCCTGCGCCCCCTCTGCTCGGCCCTCGGCCTTCCGGTCACATCCCTCACAGGTCCCGAAGCCGACCGCTTGGCCGCTGATATAGGCGAGGCCTTGCGGGCGGCGATCGACGGGCTGCGGAGGTTGAGCCAGGACCGGAGCGCGGCGGGTGTGCTGGCCAGTGACACCCATCTCCACGCCATCGAGGACAACCCGCTCCGCTTGGCCGGGGATGCGGACGAGGCCGTGCGTGACCTGTTTCTGGTTCACAGCCCGGTACACCTCTCAGCGAAGACGGCGATCGGCGAGAGCATCGCCAGCATCGAACACCATCAAGCTGCCGCCGCGATCGCGACCGAGGCGGCATTGAAAGCTATTTTTGCAGCCCTGTCTCCGGTGACTCTGGCCCGACGCTTTCTCAAATACAAAGGTCACGCTCCGCGAACCGGCGATCTCGATGCGTGGCATTGGGGGATGTACCAACATTACTATCGGGAAATCGCGTCCGACCGGCAGGGCGGCCTCGCGCGACTGTTCTGGGAAGTCTTCCGGCAGGTCCACGATCGCGAGATGCGTACGCTCTCGGCAGGAGAATGAACCATGAGACGGGTGATGCCGCCTCGCGCTCTCCTGCTTGCCGTCGTCGTCGACTGCCTCGCCGCCTGCACGCCGCTGCAGACGATTCAGGGCGCGTCCAAGATGGGACAGATCATGATGAACCCCGACATGATCCGCCCCCAGTGAAGTGGTCCGCCCTGAGGTATGGCTTTCGGGCCAGGACGAGGACGGACAGATGGGAACGAAGGGGCACAAGCCGGAGGATGTCGTCGCCAAGCTGCGGCAGGTGGATGTGCTGGTCTCGCAGGGCCAGAGCGTCGGGGACGCGATCCGCACGATTGGCGTGACGGAGGTGACGTACTACCGCTGGCGCAAGGAGTACGGCGGCCTGAAGAGCGACCAGGTCCGGCGCATGAAGGACCTGGAGACCGAAAACCAGCGGCTCCGGAAGGCGATCGCAGATCTCACGCTCGACAAGCTGATTCTGCAGGAGGCT